>CANQUY010000099.1 GCA_947627125.1 uncultured Clostridia bacterium | reverse complement strand
TACCTCCCCGCCCAAACGGAGAAAGCGGCGTAAAAGTTTAACGGTGGAATTTCTGAGCGTCACATTCCCCGCGAGCAGGACTTTTTCATACTTCTCCCGTCCGACGCGGAAGTAAACTTTTCCCTTGTTCCGCTCCACGCGGGCGAGGCGGGACATCATCTCTTCGTCGCCGAAATCAAATTTTATGCCGCTCTCCGCGAGTATATTTGAAACGTTCCAATACCGCGTTTCGAGGGCGAGATAGTCGGGATCCTTCGGCACAAAACAGTTGTTGTACCCTTCCATGCGGCTCATGCCCCACGCCGATTCGACGGGATGGACCCACAACAGCTGCGCTCTCTCCTTTCCCTGCGACAGAAAGACATTGAAACGGGCAAAGTAGTCCTCCACCATCCTGTAATCCTTCCACCAGATGCTCTGGGAGAGAATGCTTGCGGGATAGTCGCGCTTGGCGATGCCCCCCATCGTGTACATGCTGAGGTGCGTACAGCGGTCGTTTACGCCGAAAAAGGCATGCCAGTCACCGATCCGCTTATAGGTGCGGAAGTCAGCCTGCCAGCCGATGACGGCGTACATTTCGGAGAGAACATTTTTCTTTCCGCACTGCCGCGCCACAGACGAGCACATGACGGGCACGGCAATGTTGGTGCTCTCCGCCGTCAGATTGTCAACGCCGGGGGCGTCCATGCGTTCGTAAAAGCGCATGGGAGAGCCGCAGAGCGTGGTCATGGCGGAGAGATTGTCCTCATGCAGAATGTGCCCCGTAAAGGCAATGCCGTGCTTCCTGCACCACGCGCGGTAGGGCTCCGCGTAGTTTTCGAGAAAGAGGGCGGTCAACGTTTCGAGATACCGCCATGCCGTGCGGGAGAAGCTGTTCTTGCCGCGGAAATAGAGCTCGGGAAGTTTGTCTTCGAGCCGCTCGTGCCATCTTTCATAGTAGGCGGAGAAGAGCTCCTCGGTGTATGGGGTCCTGCGCTCGGCGTCCGCGCCGATATGGGCGAAGCCGTTGAACACCGCGCCGCGGTTGGGCTCGTCGGTAAAGACACCCTTCACGCTTCTTCCCAGACGCTCCCCCATCTCCTCCGCATAGCGGTCGAGTGTGATATGCAGAAATTCCTCCGTCGCCTCCCTTTTGAGGGCGTCGAAGTAGGGATAGCCGTTATAGACGTCTTGCGCCTCCCGCTCCCGCACGGAAAAGACGGCAACGTTTCCCCCGCCGCCCGCATAGGGACGGTAGGAGAGAAGCCGTTCTCCCTTGAATTTCACCGAAAACGCCCCAATATCCCCCTCTTCGGCGGTGTACGCTGCGGCGGGAAGGATGCGGACGGTGATGTACTTTCCGCGGAATTCTTTGTGCATGGGCACATAGCCTCCCGCAACGCCCGAGGGATAGCGGTCCTCGTCATAGAGATAGGCGGACATGCCATATTTTTCAAGCTCGTCCGCGCAGACGTTCATGAGGCGGAACCATTCTTTGGAGAGGTATTCAGTGGAAAGGCCCGTCCTCGAATGAAGATACGCGCCGCCGAACCCCATCTCCCGCATGACAGCGATCTGACGCTTCAGTTCCCCCTCCTCGAGGGAGCCGTTCAGCGACCAAAAGGGCCTTGCCCGCAGGGAAGCGGGCGGATCCCAAAAGTTTTTCATAGAATTCCTCCTTCACCGAAAATCGCGGAAGAGAACTCTTCCGCAGATTTTTGAAGCGATTTTTCTCCCCGAAGAGGGCGTCCTCACGGACGCCCTGTCGGAGGAAAGGAAGGTCAGTTGTTCTTCTTCTTGCGTGCCGCAAGGATCACAAGAACAGCCGCCCCAAGGATCGTGATGACCGCAAATGCGATGCCCGTACCACCGATGACGCTGCCGCAGCCGTTGTCCGCTTCACCCTCATCGGGCTTGTCGGGATTTTCAGGCGTATCGGGCTTATCGGGATTGTCGGGTGTATCAGGCTCGGTATTCTTCGTCCACTTGGCGTACACGGTCGTGTCTTCGTTGACGGCTTCGTCGAATTTGAACTCCGTCTTGCAGTCCGCATCCTTGTACCAGCCGCCGAAGGTGTAGCCCTCGCGGGTGGGATTGGTTGCGGGCTTCGTTGCCTTGGCGCCCTTGTCGATGGTCTGCTGTGCGGGAGCCGTGCCCGTTGCGCCGTTCAGATTGAAGGTCACGGTCACTTTCTGAGGCTGAGGCTTCGCACTTTCTTTCCAATGAGCTGTCAGAGTGACGGCCTTGGTCACGGTGTACTGGGCACCTGCATCGCCCGCCTTGGTCGCGCCGTCGTACCAACCGTCGAACTCATATCCCTCTGCCGCCTTGGGCGCATCGGGAAGGGTGATCTTGCTGTTCTCCTCTGCCGTCTGCTTCGCGGGAGCCGTTTCGTTCGCTGCGGCGTGGTCGCCGAGGGCGAAGGTGACGTCATACTGCTGCGCGGGAGCGGGAGCTTCTTCCACATTGATCTCGAGCGTTGCGGTCTTATCCTGATAGCTGACGGTGATGGTCTGTTTGCCCAACGTATCTTTCTCGTAGTCCGAAATCGTGTAGTTCGTGATGGGCTTCTTCTCCGTGCCGAATACGGCATTGACTTCGAGAAGGCTCTTGATGTCCTCAGTGCCTTGGACGAACTTCGCGCCGTCCACTGCCTTGGCTTCTACGCTGTCTGCCGCGCGCTGCCAGCCTGCGTCGTGCGCGTTGTAGATTGTGATATCCTGTTTGACGACTGCGCCTGCAACATCGCCGCCCGCACTCGAAGCCCACTGGAATCCGGCTTTGATCGTGACGGTGACGATCGTTTCTCTCCAGGAGTTATCCGCAACGGAGCCGGGATTGAACCAGATCGCATAGGGCGTCGTGCCGTCCGCGGTCCCCTGAGGGCCTGCGCTGTGGAGGCCGATCCAGCCGCTCGTGTAACCGAAAGCGGTTTTCCATTCATCGTAGGGCTTGCCGTTGATGAGGATATAGTCGAGAATGTGAGTTCCCTTGGAATTGCCGCCGACCAAACCGAACTGGTCAAGACTTCCGCTTGCGGGAAGAGTGACATCTCCCTTTGCACGGAAATAGACGAGAAGCTGAGAATTGTTGGATGCGTGGTCGCCCCAATCGGTGGGTCCCCAAGTGGTGGCAGACCAATTTGAAGGAGGAGGATTCGGCGAATCGTAGTCGCAAAGGACTTCGAGGCCCTTCGTCGTGTCGGGCTCGCCGATCACAATGACGATATCTGCCTGTGCGGACTGCCCGCTTTCGTCTTTGTAGGTCAATTTTACGGTCTGCTCGTTGCCGACTTCGGCCCATGCGTCGATCTCTGCGATCGTGTAGCCATCCGTAACGTCAACTTCGGAACCGTCCGAATATTTTGCCTTGAGGGTGAAGCCCGTTGCGGTGTTGCTCGATTCAAAGCGGCGGACGGTACCCTTGCCCGTCACCGTGACGGATTCAAGAGCCTTTTCGGGAGCCACGACCTTGGCCGTGAATTCCGCCTTGATGCCGCGATATGTGACGACGCCCTTGGCCTGATCGTTGGCCGCGCTCGCGTCGATCGTCGCTTCAAAGTCGGTGTCGTTGAGCTTCACGGCTTCCTCTGCGTCGTAGTAGGTCGCCATGACGGTGAGTTTGCTGTGATCGGGTTCGCCGTTGAGAATGATGGTACTGTCCGCATCATATTCCGCGGTGAGCTTGGTCACGCCCTTGAGCCAGCCCTGCGTCACGCCGTTGAAGAGAACGACTTCCTTCTTGAGGACGAGGTCGGAAACGTAGGAAGTGACCTTCATCATCTCTTCTACGGACATATTGGGATCGTTCCAGCAGTCGCCGACCTGTTTCGGCCACTCCAACCCTGCCTTGAAACGGGCCACAGAAACCTTCGCGCGGTCCTCCGCATTCTTGAACCAGAAAACGAATGCCCCGCTGTCCGCCGTGCCGACGCTCTTGATCGTGCCGTCGTCGAGAAGGTCTTTGAGAGATTTCTCTTCGCCGTTGTAGATGAATTCAATATAATCGACGAGGTGAAGCCCTTCAAGCCGTTCAAAGCTCACAGAGTTACGGGTGCCGAGCGCATAGCCGAGGTCGATGCCCTTGACTTCGATCTTGAAGGAAAGCAGATGTCTGCCGCCCTGTGTGAACTCGGTAGAGCCTGCTCCGTTCTGAGAACCGCCCGTTAAGATATTGAAGTATTTATCCGCCGTGGTGTTGTCAACCACTTTGATGGAGAACGTCGCCGTCTTTTGTTCGCCGTTATAGTCATAGGTGACGGTCGCCGTCGTGGCGGCTTCCTTCGTCCACATGTCATAGCCCGACACGGTGAAAGCGGTGCGGTCGAGCTTTGTGCCCGTTTCGTCGCTGTCGCCGAAATAAGCATAGACTTCGAGGTCGCTGAATTCGGGATAGGTCCAACGCTGTGCGGTATATTCCGTGTTCTTGACTTCGATCTTCGTAAGGGTCTTGTCGGCCTTGACGTTCACGGCTACCTTGCAGGTCACATCCTGATAGGTGATGGTCGCTTCGCCCTTACCCGCCTCCTGAGGAAGTTCAATGGAGAGCTTGGAATTGTCGAGCGTGACGGAGCCGCCGTCTACATATTCAGCCTTGACGGTGAGTTTTGCAAGTTCTTCCGCGGAAAGTTGTTGTCCGAGGTCCATTGTGAGCTCTTCCGTCCCCTCTGCGAGCGTTGCGGAAATGCTGCCGACTTTCTTCTGCCAGCCTGCATCATGTGCGTTCCAAAGAGTAGTATCTTGTTTGACAACAAGTTTCCCGTCGGGGTCGCTCGGATTCGCAATGTGGAACCCTGCCTTGAAAGTCACGGTCTTGATGCCGTTTTTCCATGCCTTGTTGGCCTCGACTTGTGCGTCTTGAAGGATGGCAAGCCAGATCTCATAGACGTTTGCTTCGCCTGCGGAGGTCTGATTCTGGAAGTAATTGATCCATGCAACGCGGTGGCCCCACTTGCTGTAATCCTCGCCGTTGATGAGAAGGCAATCCGTGACATGGCTCGCGGGATCTCTCCAAGCGTTTGTATCGGGGGTAAGCGTAGGCGTGAGAACGGGCATGTCCTCACCCTTTGCCTGGACGAAGAAGCTCATCTGCGTGGCATCCCAATCTGCCTTGTGGACCTTGCCGCAGTCATGGTTCTCTTGGCTGAGGACTTCAAGTCCCGTAGTGAGGTCCGCAGCCTGACGCTGTACGGAAATGGGATCCGAAGTCATGTCTTGATAGTGAACGACAGCGGACGCCGCACCCGCGGGACCGAACGGGTCATATTCGACAGAATAGCAACCCGCGGCGATCACAACGGCTTCCTGTGCGCCCACAGGGGTCGCCTTGACTGTGATTTTATCCAATTCAAGATTTTCGCCCCATGCAAGTTCCGTCTTGCCCGTATAGGTGACATCAAGACCCTTTTCCGTATCTGCTCTCGTCAGCCAACCATTGTCGCCGCCGTTCCAGAAACTATATTCTTTTGTGGTCTTTACGTCTGTATCTGCGCCGGCGTCGTTCTTTTCGGCAAAGCCGACTTTGTAATGGACAGTCTGGATGCTCTCGAGCCAAGCCGTAGCGCCGTTGATCCAGATCTCGCCGACATTTACATCGCCGTTGTTGGCGCCCATGTTGTCGGCCCAGGCAATTTCGCCCCAATCCTTGATGGACTTCGTCGTTTCGCCGATCGTCAGCTCTATCGATTCGATCTGGCGATATTGATTGGCGGGAGCTTTACTGAGCCTTGTCGGCGCGCCGTTTGCTACTTTGTAATACAGGCGCATCTGGGTATGATTGGCATCCCACCAAACGCCTTTGCCGCCGCCGCTGTTTTTGATGGCTGCGGTCGCCTGCAATTCCGCGTCGGCGAGCGGAACAAGCTCGACAGACGCGTCGTCTGCGTTTGCGCGTTTCGGCTGCATAAAGAAGAGGCCGAGCCCGAGCGTCAGCACGAGCAGCATCATCGTCAATGCAAGCAAAATTCGCTTTGTCTTTGTTTGTTTCATAATTCTCCTCCTTAATAATTTCCCTTATCCTTACCGTGCTTCTGCACGGGCAGAATCGATTTTATTTGTTGGTTTTGGTTGTTTGTCCCCGTTCATTACTCAGGGTCAGGATGAGCGCGCGAGGTCGGGATGGCAGGGCGGAAGCTCAGTCGATGATGCCCTTCCGATAGGTCACGCCGAAATAGTCCGCGAGGCATTTCAGCTCCTCGTCCCGAATGGTGTTGATGCGGGGCAGATGAGAGGTCAGCATATAGACCGTAGCCGCCTTTTCCACCGTTTCCACGAGGCCGAACGTTTCGTCGAGCGTCTTGCCCGCGCCGTAAATGCCGTGCATGGACCATACGACCACGCGGACATTCTTCATCTTCTCCGCCGTGGCGAGCCCGATCTCATTGGTGCCGCAGAGCATCCACGGGAGCACCTCGACGCCCTCGGGGAACACGACGATACACTCCGTGGACATCTGCCACAGGGTATGGGTGAATTGATCGGAATCGAGCGCATGGACATAGGTCATGGCGAGCGTGTTCGTGGGGTGGGAATGCATGACGACCCTGTTTTCGGGGTCTACCCGAAGGCGGGCGGTGTGGCTCATGAGGTGGGCGGGGAGTTCGCTCGTCGGCTTGCCGCCGTCCGCATAGCC
>CANQUY010000098.1 GCA_947627125.1 uncultured Clostridia bacterium | reverse complement strand
CCCCGCCGCTCATCCCGCCCCGCCGCTCATCCCGCCCCGCCGCTCATCCCGCCCCGCTCGCTCATCCTGAGCGCAGCGAAGGATCCCATAAAACGCACGGAAGTCCGTAAGTATTATGGGATTCATCGCTACGCTTTGAATGAACGCCTTGTCGGCGGGATTTTTTTATACTCCAACATTCTGCGTGGGAGCCGTCACAAAAAATTCACAAAAATATTTTCGGAATATGCTTGACAGAAATCCGAAACGGAATTATAATTAAAATCCGAAATAGAATTTTTGAGGCAAACTTATGGACGAACGTATCTTTTTTTACAGGCTCGGGAAGCTCATATATCAGATCGACGGCGTATATCAACAATATGGAAAGGGGTGCAAACTCGCCTCTCCCAACCATCTTTGGATCCTCTACGCCCTGAACGACGGCGAGCGTCACAGCCAAAAACAGATCTGCGAGGATTGGGCGATCCCGCGGAGCACGGCGAACACCATCATCAAAGATTTAGAGAGCAAAAACTATGTTGCGCTCTCTCAGATCAAGGGAGAGCGGCGGGAACTTCTCGTATCTTTGACGCCGAGCGGAAAAGAATACGCAGACGAAATTTTGTCTGACCTCTATCAAAGAGAAAGGGCAATTTATTCGGAGATCGAAGCCCCCGAAGAACTTCTTTCCACATTGCAGGTTTTGGCGGCAAAAATGCAAAAAATCGCCGCAAAAGGAGAATAAAATGATGAGTAAAAAGATTTTGGTAGCGTATTTTTCGGCAAGCGGAACGACGAAGCGGACGGCAACATTGCTCGCAAAAGCGGCGAATGCGGACCTCTTTGAGATTCAGCCCAAAGAACCCTACACGAGCGCCGACCTCGATTGGACGAACAAAAAGAGCCGTTCTTCTTTGGAGATGAACGACCCTTCCTCCCGTCCCGAGAACGGGAGCAGAATCGAAAATTTTGCAACATATGATGCGATTTTCCTCGGTTTTCCCATCTGGTGGTACACTGCGCCGACCATCATCAAGACCTTCCTCGAAAGCTATGATTTTTCGGGGAAACAGATCGTCCTCTTTGCGACGAGCGGCGGAAGCGGCCTCGGCAAGACGGAGAGCGCATTGAAGCCCTGCGCCCCGAACGCCGTTTGGAAAGGCGGTAAGCTCCTCAACGGCGCAAGTGAAGCTTCGCTCAGATCTTGGGTGGAAAGCTTGAAATTATGAAAATCGTCGTTTTAACGGGTAGTCCGCAAAAGCACGGCTCGTCCAATTTGCTCGCCGAGCAGTTTATCAAGGGCGCAAAGGAAGCGGGCAACAGCGTTTCGGTCATCGACGCGGCCCATGTCAACGTGAAACCCTGCACGGGCTGCATTCACTGCGGGTACGGCGGTCCCTGTGCACAGAGGGACGATATGGGTTCGGAGAGCGGCGCCATGCGCGGGATCAAGGCGGAAATCCTCGGCGCGGATATGATCGTATTCGTCACGCCTCTTTATTACTATGGAATGAGTGCGCAGCTCAAAACGGTTATCGACCGTTTCTGCGCATTCAACGGCGACATTCAAAGAAAGCATATGAAATCGGCGCTCATTTCCGTCGCGTGGAACGCGGACAGCTGGACGTTTGAAGCTCTCACGGCGCACTATCAAACGCTCGTGCGGTATCTGAATTTTAAGGACGTGGGAATGGTGCTCGGGAAGGGCTGCGGAACGCCCGATATGACGGCTCGCTCCCGCTACATGGCGGCGGCGTATGAACTCGGCAAGAGCCTGCGGGGGTGAAACATGGCATTTACGATCAATATTTACTACACGGGAACGGACGGCAGCGCGCGGAAGTTTGTAGAAGAAATGAAAGCGAGCGGACTTGTGGATAGGATCCGCGCCGAAGAGGGGAATTTGCGCTATGAGTATTTTCTCCCCATGGACGACCCCGAAACGGTCCTCCTTATCGACGCTTGGGAAAACGAGGAAGCCCTCGACTTCCACCATAAAAGCCCGATGATGTCCGAAATTGCCGCCCTTCGCGAGAAGTATCACCTCAAAATGAGAGTGCAAAAGTTCACGGAGAAAAAATAGTACGGCGATCGATATTTATTCACAAAGAAGGAGGGAATCATTTATGTTGAACAGTGAATTTTTCGGCAGGGAAATCAAAAAACTCGGCTTTGGATTGATGCGGTTGCCCAAGAAAGGCTTCCGCACCGATATTGAGCAAGTAAAGGAAATGGTTGACCTGTTTTTGGAAGCGGGATTTACATATTTTGATACGGCGTTTGTGTACGGCACGAGCGAGGAAGATATTAAAAAAGCTCTCGTAGACCGCTATCCCCGCGATAGGTACACTTTGACGACCAAGATCAACGCCTTTATGATGGCGGGCAGCGAACAGGCGGCAAAAAGCCAATTCTATAAAAGTTTGGAGCGCACGGGCGCGGGATATTTTGACTTCTATCTTCTCCACGCGCTCATGGCAAACAACGTCGCGAAGTACGACAACTATCACATCTGGGATTTTGTCAAGGAACAAAAGGCAAAGGGGCTGATTCATCGTTTCGGCTTTTCCTATCATGCCGATCCCGTGCTGCTCGATAAGTTATTGACGCTCCACCCCGAAGTGGACTTCATTCAACTTCAAATCAACTACGCCGATTGGGAGAACCCGTCGGTAACGTCAAGGGCCAATTACGAGGTGGCGAGAAAGCACAAGAAACCCATTGTCATCATGGAGCCCGTCAAGGGCGGCGCGCTTGCAAATCCGCCCAAAGAGGTGCAAAAGCTGTTCAAAGAATATAACCCTGCCGCTTCCTTTGCAAGCTGGGCGATCCGCTTTGCCGCCTCGCTCGACGGCGTGATGACCGTTCTTTCGGGAATGTCCAACACGGAGCAAATGCGGGACAATATCTCATTTATGAAAGATTTTCAGCCGCTTAACGACGAAGAGCAGGAAATTATCCGCAAAGCACAGCGCATCATGGGCAATTCCGCTACGATCCCCTGTACGGCTTGTCATTATTGCGTGGGCGGCTGTCCGAAGAAGATCGACATTCCCGCTATCTTCTCGGCGGCAAACAAACATATCGGCAACGGTCAGACGGCGCAGGCGATTGAAGCCTATAAACAGGCGACGGCAAGCGGCGGACTTGCTTCTTCCTGCATTGGCTGTAAGCAATGTGAACGCGCTTGCCCGCAACATTTACCCATTACAAAGCATTTGAAAGAATGTGCGGCATTGCTTGAAAATAGATAAGGAGCGGAGCATGAAGAAGAGGTTGATGTTTATCTTGACAGCGATTTTGCTGTGTTTCATCATTGCTCTTTCAGCTTGCGGGGAGAATGGGACAACGGTCGGACAGGAATCAACGAACGAAAACACTCGAGAGGATGAAATGACAGACACAATTTTTTTAACGGTCGGAAGCCATAAAGTTTCGGTAAAACTCGAAAAAAATTCGGCAGTCAACGCACTCGTCGAACTTCTGAAAGAGGGGGATATTTCCTACACCGCGCATGACTACGGCGGTTTTGAAAAAGTTGGGGCGTTGGGGCATACCCTTCCCCGCGAAGATGAGCAGATGACGACGGAGGCGGGCGATGTCATTCTCTATTCGGGCGATCAAATCGTCCTGTTTTACGGCAGTAATTCTTGGAGTTATACAAAGCTCGGAAAAATACAGGGCTCCGTGAGCGAAATCAAGGATATTCTCACGGAAAGCAACCCCGTCACGGTGATGATAAGTTTACAATAACTTCGGAGGAAATTTTTATGAACAGGAAGGTTTTGGTTATTTCGTCAAGTTTTAGGACGAAGGGCAATTCGGCAAGGCTCGCAGAGGAATTTATGAAAGGTGCGGTCGAGGCGGGGAATGACGTCGAATTTATCTCCCTGCACGACAAAAAGATAGGCTTCTGCCGCGGGTGTCTTGTCTGTCAAAAGACAAATCGGTGCATGATCCACGACCACGCCGACATGATCCGAGAGAAAATGCTCCACGCGGACGTCTTGGTATTTGCAACGCCCGTTTACTACTCTGGGATCAGCGGTCAGCTGAAAACTTTGCTCGATCGCTGCAATCCGTTGTATGATTCAGATTATCAATTTCGTGACGTTTACTTGCTCTTTGCGGCGGCGGAAGATAGCGAAGAGGCAGAAAAGAGAACGCTTGACTGCTTCGACGGTTGGGTCGTTTGCTACGAAAGAGCGCGCCTAAATGGCTATGTGTTCTGCGGGGGCGTGAATGACGTGGGCGACATTGAGGGGAATCAAAAGCTCCAAGAAGCCTATCAAATGGGGAAATCTATATAAATTTTACGAAAAAAGGGGCAGGACATGAAGAAAAAGTTTATATTGATTTTAACGGCAATGATGCTGTGCCTCGCCTTTGTCCTCTCCGCTTGCGGGGGAACGGGCGGCGGCAATAGCAGCGGTGGAAACGGTGGAAAGGGTGGAAATGGCGGGAATCCCGCACCGCCCACAGAAACCCTTACGTTTGAGAAAAGCACGGTGGGAGAAGGCTATATCGTCACGGGCGATGAGGGGCAGGAAACGAATATCGTCATACCCGCCGAACATGACGGAGAACCCGTCATCGAAATCGGCGAGAGCGCGTTTGCCTACTCAAAGCATAAATCAGATATTGTTTCCGTCACCATTCCCGACAGTGTTACGAAGATCGGCCTGAACGCTTTTCACAACCGCAGCACGCTTGAAGAAGTGAAAATAGGCGTCGGCAGCCAGTTAAAATCCATTGAAAACAACGCCTTTTCGGGCAACGGTGCGCTCAAATCCATCTATCTTCCCGCGGGGCTCGATTCCCTCGGCGACAGCGTTTTCAACAACTGCGGCGGGCTCGATTCCATTACGGTCGCAGAGGGCAATACCCGCTATTCGGGCGCAGGGAATTGCTTGATCGACCTTACAACGCATACGCTCATGCGAGGGAGCAACAAGAGCGTCATTCCCGACACCGTCAAGACGATCGGCGAAGCGGCGTTCCGCAGGGCTACCATGACTGCGCTTACGGTTCCCGCATCCGTCATGACCATAGAAAAGTATGCTTTTTCAGACAGTTCTATTTCGACTATCAATTACGAGGGAACGGAAGAGGCGTGGAACAGAGCCGTCCGCGACGAAAACGGGAAGGAGCGGATGTGGAAATCGACGAGGCAGGAAATTACCGTGAATTGCTCGTATACGGCAGTCACAAGTCATGTTCTCGTCGCTTACTTCTCGGCGACGGGCAACACCGAAAAAGTGGCGGGATATATTGCGCAGGCTACGGGCGGAACGCTCTATGAGATCTTGCCGGAGATTCCCTATACCGAGGACGATTTGAAATACTACACGGACTGCCGCGCCGACAGAGAACAGAACGACCCTTCCGCCCGCCCTGCAATTCAAGGAAGCGTCGAGAATATGGCCGAATATGACGTCATCTATCTCGGCTATCCCATTTGGCACAGTCAAGCGCCCAAGATCATCTACACCTTCCTCGAAAGTTACGATTTTTCGGGCAAGACAATTGTCCCGTTCTGCACCTCGGGCTCGAGCCCTATCGGAAACAGCGCAAACAACCTTCACGGCCTCACGGAGGGCGCAACTTGGCTTGAGGGCATTCGGTTCCCCTCAAACGCCTCAAATGCTACGATTGTGGAATGGATCGATTCGCTTCATCTGAGCGCGTAGAAGACACAGCAAAGTATCCCATAAAACTTACGGAGCCCAATGGCTCCGCCATTCAAATCAAAAAAGGAGAAAAATCATGGAAAAAATCACACAGAATGCAGGCAGAAAGTCCCTCGGGCAGTTCGCTCCCGATTTTGCCCACTTCAACGACGACGTCCTGTTCGGCGAGAATTGGAACAACCACGACATTGACCTCAAGACGAGGTGTATCATCACCGTCGTTGCGCTCATGGCGTCGGGCATTACCGATTCCTCTCTCAAGTACCATCTCGAAAACGCCAAGGCGCACGGCGTCACGAAGGAGGAGATCGCCGCAATCGTCACGCACGTTGCCTTTTATGCAGGCTGGCCCAAGGCGTGGGCGGTGTTCAACATGGCGAAAGAGGTCTGGAACGGAAGCGACGGCGAAGATGCAAAGGCTGCGCATGCCGCTTCGATGATCTTTCCCATCGGTGCGCCGAACGACGGATTTAAGCAGTATTTCAGCGGACAGAGCTACCTTGCGCCCCTTTCAAAGACCCAAGTCGGCATCTTCAACGTGACGTTTGAGCCCAGGTGCCGCAACAACTGGCACATTCATCATGCCGAAAAGGGCGGCGGACAGATCCTCATCTGCGTGGCGGGGCGGGGCTGGTACCAAGAATGGGGCAAAGAGGCCGTGGAGATGAAAGCGGGGGACGTCATCAATATTCCCGCAGGGGTCAAGCACTGGCACGGCGCGGCGAAGGATAGCTGGTTCTCTCATCTTGCCGTCGAGGTGCCGGGGAAGAACGGTTCCAACGAATGGTTGGAGCCCGTCAGCGACGAAGTATACGACAAATTGTCCTGAAAAGACTGCAGTGTCTTTAAAATTCAAAAAATTTAAGAGGTAAAAAGAATGAAAGAGGAAACATTGGTTTTGACAGATGAATGGGATAAGACGTTCCCGAAGAGCGAAAAGGTGGACCACGAAAAGGTCACTTTCCATAACCGCTACGGCATCACGCTCGCCGCCGACCTCTACGTTCCGAAGGGGGCAATGGGAAAATTGCCCGCCATAGCCGTCTGCGGTCCGTTCGGTGCGGTGAAGGAGCAGGCGTCGGGCCTGTATGCACAGGAGATGGCGGAGAGGGGATACCTCACGGTCGCGTTCGAC
>CANQUY010000097.1 GCA_947627125.1 uncultured Clostridia bacterium | reverse complement strand
GAACCCGCGTACATCATGTCCCCGATCTCCTTCTTGACGGGAACGCTCTCGCCCGTGAGGAGGGACTCGTTACATTCAACGACGCCCTCCGAAAGCACGCAGTCCGCGGGGATCTGCTGGCCCGCTTCGAGGCAGAGCACGTCGTCCACGACGATTTCATTGACGGGGACCTCCGTCTTTTGCCCGCCGCGCATGGCCTTCACCGACGAGGAAACGAGGACGGAGAGTTTATCGATCTGCTTCTTCGCGAGGATCTCCTGTATGATGCCGATGAAGAGGTTGACGGCGAAGATCCCCGCAAAGAGGAATTGGTTGATGCTCGCGCCCGCAATGATGAGGGCGACGGCGGCAACCACGCAGAGCAAATTGAAGAACGTGAAGATATTCCCCACGAGAATGCTCGCGTAGGACTTGGAATACTTTTTATTGACGTCGTTGAAGAGAAATTCATTGAAGCGGAGTTCCACTTGGTCGGCGGAAAGGCCCCTGTCGAGGTCGGGCGTGAACCGCTCGGGCGCGTCGGTGGGGATATTCTTGGACTTTTTGAATTTCTTCATCAAGGCCTTGCGTTTTTTCTGTTCCTCCGCGTTCTCCTGAATGCCGCCGTGGTCGAGCATGCGCTGGGAAAAACTCTTTTCCTTTGCGGCATTCTCCGCCTGCGCGGGGGGAGAGGAGGGAGCCAAGGGCATCTCCGCATCCTTTTCGGGTTTTTTATGAAACAGTCCCATAGAGATCCTCTCTATCGTTGGTTTCTAAATATATTCTATTATACGACATAGACGCGAGATTGTCAAATCAAAATTTATTTTTTTAAAGAGGGGCCGTGTTCCCGTTCCGTGGGTGCGGCGTCATGCTGAGAACGAGAGTGCAACGCAGTCTACAGAAGCCGTACCGAAGCATCTCGCCGCATGGTGTAAAAACGCCCCGCGAGATTCTTCGGGTCAGTTTCTGTCCTCTCGTCCTGCTCCTGTTCTCAGAATGACGCGGGGCTGCTGCCGTTGGTGGCGGCGTCATGCTGAGAACGGGAGTACAACGCAGTCTACGGGAGTTATACCGAAGCATCTCGCCGCATGGTGTAAAAACGCCCCGCGAGATTCTAACTTCGCGCTACGCGCTCGTGCCGCGCTTAGAAACAAATAGAACGCGCGCGGGGCGGGTCAGTTTCTGTCCTTTCGTCCTGCTCGCGTTCTCAGAATGACGCGGGGCTGTTTCCGTTGGTGGCGGCGTCATGCTGAGAAGGGGAGTACAACGCAGTCTACGGTGGCCATACCGAAGCATCTCGCCGCATTGTATCACCGCCCCGCGAGATTCTTCGGGTTAGTCCCCGTTCTCTCATCCTTCTCCCGTTCTCAGAATGACGCGGGGCAGGCTTCCGTAAGTTTACGAGATCCTCTCGGACCTCGGGATGAGGGCAGGGAGGCATAAAGAAAACCGCGTTCATTCCTTGCTGACGCTCAGAATCAACGCGGCGGTCCCCAAAAAGAGGGGAAAACAATGTCCTTCAAAAGCCGTGCATCAATCAACCAGCCCGAGGATATAATCCACCGACTCGCCGAAGTATCGCGACAGGGTAATCAGGGCGCTTGCCGTGGGCTCCGTTTTATCGAGTTCCCATTTTGCGATTGCAGATTGGCTGATACCCGTATTTTTTGCAAGCTGCATTTGGCTCAGACATTTCGTTTGCCGTAATTCTTTTAACCTTTCGCTGAATCTCACAAAAAAATTATATTCCAAAAAAGTCTTAAAATACTTGACAAGTCTTATAAGACTTGATAAAATGGAAATACGGAAAGATGAAACGGCGGCGAAATTATCCTGTATGCCCGATAATTTTTTGAAAGAATTCAGAAAGATCGGCAGGGCATGATAGTGGATAAACGATCAAAAAAATTAAATTTCATTCACAAAAAATTTATCTTAAACATATTTTTACGGGAGAAAAGATGACTGTTAAATGCGGGGATTGCCGTTATTTTGTGAAAAACATCATGCTTGCAAGCTATTGCAGCTACAAACGCAGCATGGGATGGCACGATGATATGGTTTTTCAGAACGAAGCTGCTTGCCAAAGATTTCAATCGGCAGAATTTTGTTGCAGAGATTGCAAGTATTGCCACGGAGAGGTTTGTGACAAGCACAATTCTTTCGTGAATTATATAGATCCTGCCTGTTCGGATTTTTTCAGAAAGGGGGATAACGGCCCCGGTAAGTCAAGCGACTGCTTTCTCACGTCGGCATGCGTTGATCATATGGGAAAGGCGGACGATTGCGAGGAATTGACAAAACTGCGGACTTTCCGCGACGGATATGTCACAAAGACGGAAAGAGGCCGTGAACTCATCGGCGAATATTACCGCGTCGCGCCCGAGATTGTGAAGAGAATCGACGCTTCGCCGAAGAAGGAAGATCACTATGCCCGGATCTACGGCGAGATCACAGGTTGTATCGCGCTCATTGACGATGGCGAAAATGAAGCCGCGTTGGCACGGTATGAGGCGATGGTGCAGCGGTTGCGCGAAGAGTTCGCTTTGTGAGCAAAACCGTCTGGCCGTATACAGTTGTTTCACCCATAAAATTTTACCAAGGAGAGGAATTATGTCGTATTTAAAATGTAAGGACTGTGCGCATTTTATTGAGGGAACAATGTTCGGAAAGTGCTCTCTGCAGGAGTACAAATTCGATTCCGGGGCGTATATGGATAAATCGCCCAAGCTGTTCGGGCATGGCTCCCCCTGCGACAATTTCGAGGCGAAGAACGTCACCTGCGGACAATGCAACTATTATACGGAAAAAGGAAAGTGCAAGGCGGAAGGAATGTTCGGCGCGACGACCTTGTTTGCATTCAAAAAGCATTACAAAAACCAACCTGCGTGTGAGTTTTTCAAGCCTGCCGAAAACTGCTTTCTCACATCTGCCTGTGTGGGTTATATGGGGAAACCCGACGATTGCGAGGAGCTGACGGTGTTGCGAGCTTTCCGTGACGGATACATGAGTAAGACAGAAGAGGGGAAAGCCCTTGTTGAAGAGTATTACAGAATTGCCCCCGAGATCGTGAAGAAGATCGACGCTTCGCCCGAACGGGATAAATATTACGGCTATATTTCATCGGTAGTCGAAAAATGCGTCGCGCTGATCGGACAGGCACGCAACGAGGAGGCCCTTGCGGAATATCGGGCAATGGTCTTAGAATTAAAGGACGCCCTCTGAAAAAGTGAGTAAATAAAATGGAACGCTCGGAATCCTCCGAGCGTTTTTTTATGGGAAAAATGAACGAACCCTCCTCGGGCGGGGCCATGGACGTCCCACCCCGTTGGCGCGGGGCGGGTCAGTTTCTGTCCTTTCGTCCTGCTCGCGTTCTCAGAATGACGCGGGGCTGCTGCCGTTGGTGGCGGCGTCATGCTGAGAACGGGAGTACAACGCAGTCTACGGTGGCCGTACCGAAGCATCTCGCCGCATGGTATCAACGCCCCGCGAGATTCTTCGGGTTAGTCCCCGTTCTCTCGTCCTGCTCCTGTTCTCAGAATGACGCGGGGCAGGCTTCCTTAAGTTTACGAGATCCGCTCGCTTCGCTCGGAATGAGGGCAGGCAAGATGACACAGCCCTCCCGCGGCATTTGGAGGGCGGCGTGTTTTCCACCCGTAAAATCGTTGCAAACGGCGCGGAAATGGTGTATAATAGAGGCTGAAATCAAGTCAAGAGGTTAGCAGTATGATCGATATCGCCCTTTTGCGCAGCGAGCCCGACCTCGTGCGCGAAAATATCAAAAAGAAATATCAGGACCACAAACTTCCCCTCGTCGATCAGGCCTTAGAGCTCGACGAGAAGCGCCGCACCCTTCAGACGGAGGGAGATAAGCTCCGCGCCGCCCGCAACAGCCTCTCCAAGCAGATCGGCCTTTTGATGCGCGAGAAGAAGATGGACGAGGCCGAAAAGGTCAAGGCGGAGGTAAATGCAGACGCCGTGCGCCTTCAGGAGATCGAGAAGGAATCCGAAGAGGTCGCCGAGGAGCTCAAGAGCGTCATGATGCGCATTCCCAATATCATCTCCAAGGACACGCCTATCGGCAAGGACGACAGCGAGAATGTCGAGCGCAAGCGTTTTCTTGAACCCAAGACGCCCGACTTCGAGGTCCCCTATCATCTCGATATCCTCGAAAAGCTCGGCGGGATCGATATCGACAGCGCACGCCGCACGAGCGGGCAGGGCTTCTACTATCTGACGGGGGACATTGCAAGGCTTCATTCCGCCGTTTTGACCTATGCGAGAGATTTCATGATCGATAAGGGCTTCACCTACTGCATTCCGCCCTACATGATCCGCTCCTCTGTCGTTTCGGGCGTCATGAGCTTTGAGGAGATGGACGGCATGATGTACAAGATCGAGGGGGAGGACCTCTACCTCATCGGCACGAGCGAGCACTCCATGATCGGCCGTTTCATGGGGCAGACCGTGGACGAAAAACAGCTCCCGCTGACGCTGACGAGCTATTCGCCCTGTTTCAGAAAGGAGAAGGGAGCCCACGGCATCGAGGAGAGGGGCATCTATCGCATTCACCAATTTGAAAAGCAGGAAATGATCGTCATCTGCAAGCCGGAGGAGAGCGAGGCGTGGTACGAAAAACTGTGGCAGTACACGGTGGAGCTCTTCGTGTCCATGGAGATCCCTGTCCGCCAGCTCGAATGCTGTTCGGGGGACCTTGCCGACCTCAAATACAGAAGCTGCGACGTCGAGGCGTGGTCGCCCCGCCAGCAGAAGTACTTTGAAGTGGGGTCGTGCTCTAACCTCACCGACGCGCAGGCCCGCCGCCTCGGGATCCGCTATAAGACGGACAAGGGCACGGCGTATGCGCACACTCTCAACAACACCGTCGTCGCGCCGCCCCGCATGCTCATTGCGTTTATCGAGAATCATCTCAACGCCGACGGCAGCGTGGATATCCCCGAAGTCCTTTGGCCTTACATGGGCGGAAAGAAGAGGATCGAAGTTAAAAATTGAGCGCTCCGCGCTCATCCTGCCCTCGTAGCCGAAGGGGAAGGATCCCATAAAACGCACGGGAGTCCGTGGCGGCGTCATGCTGAGAACGGGAGCACAACGCAGTCAACGGAAGTCGAACCGAAGCATCTCGCCGCATGGATTACGGAAATTCGCCGCGAGATTCTTCGGGTTAAGTCCCGTTCTCTCGTCCTGCTCCTGTTCTCAGAATGACGCGGCGGCCGCCTCCCTCCGAGGGGGAGCTGCCACGCCGCTCTTGGCGTGACTGAGTGGGTGTCATTCCGCAAACCAATTTGTTTCTATGAAGTATGTCTTTTTCGATATAGAATGCGCGTGCGTGTTCAAAAATGTGGCAAAAATGTGTGCGTTCGGGTACGTCGTGACGGACGCCGATTTTGCCGTGCTCGAAAAAGAGGACATTCTCATGAACCCCCGCGGCAAGTTCCGCCTCACCGACAGAAAGGGCAAGGAGGGCCTCGTCCTTCCCTATGAGTACGAGGACTTCAAAAAATATCCCACCTTCCCCGCCGCTTACCGAAAAATCAAGCGGTTATTGGAGGATAAGGACGCTATCGTCCTCGGCCATGCAACGCTCAACGACGTCAATTATCTGAACCTCGAAACCAAGCGGTATAAGCTCCCGTCCTTCCGCTTCGATTGGCACGATACGCAGTTTTTCTGGATGAATACCGAAAACAGCTACGAGCGGCAGGTGGGGCTCGGCGTCATGGCGGAGGCCTTGGGCGTGGAGTTCACCCCGCACCGCGCCGTAGACGACGCATTCGCCACGATGAAGGTCTGCGAGGCTCTCTGCAAACGGGAGGGCGTTTCCGTCGGCGGGCTCGTGCAAAAATATCGCATCCGTGCGGGAAAAATCACCAACTATGTGATAAAAACGCCCGATTCGGAGGGCCTGCGCCGCCACATTTCGGAAAAGGAGATCCTGCGCGAGGAGCATGCCAAGGCGCATGAGGCGTTCTACCGCGTCGTCAACAAGCACATGAACAGGCGCAAGAAGGGCGGCTCGCTGGAGGGGAAAATTTTCTGCTTCTCCAAGGAAGTGGAGGACGAAGTTGAGATCTCCACAAAGCTGGTGCGTGCCATCTTCGACGCGGGCGGCAGGTATACTTCCCACCCCGGGGAGTGCAACGTCTATATCGCCCGCGACAGGGGCGGCGTGAGATACCAAAGCGCCGTGGACGTTGGCGCGGCCTTTATCCCGCTCGACCAGATCGCCGCCGCCATGTCGGAGGAGTGAGGGACGAGATGCGGGCGGGTGCGGCGTCATGCTGAGAACGAGAGTATAACGCAGTCTATGGAAGTTCTACCGAAGCATCTCGCCGCATGCATTACGGAAGCAATCTAAATAGCGTCATGGTGAGCGTAGTCGAACCATCACCTTATTTCTTTGCTGCGGTGATCCTTCGACACGACGCAAGGACAGCGTCGGCTCAGGATGACGTTATTCAGAATGGTCTGTAATACTCGCCGCGAGATTCTTCGGGTTAAGTCCCGTTCTCTCGTCCTACGTCCGTTTCTCAGAATGACGCGGCGGGAACGTGGTTCAACAATTCATCTTCCACCACAATTTTTAATTTATTATGTATTCTCTTCCCGAGAAATTTTTATATCGCATGCAACAGAGGCTGGGTGAAAGATACCCTGCCTTTTTGGCGTCCTACGAGAGGGCTCCGTACAGGGCCCTCCGCGTCAACACGCTCAAGCTCCCGCGGGAGGAGTTTGAAAATATCGCTTCGCCCGCGTTCCGCCTCGGCGAGAAAATCGGCAGCTGCGGCCTGTACACCGAGGCCGAAAAGCTCGGCGCACACCCCTATCACTTTGCGGGGCTCTTATATTTGCAGG
>CANQUY010000096.1 GCA_947627125.1 uncultured Clostridia bacterium | reverse complement strand
CTTCCCCGTTCTTGACGGCAACGCCAAGGCGGTCGCTATCGGGGTCGGTGCCGAACACCACGTCCGCCCGGATCTTGTTCGCAAGCGCGATGCCCATGGAGAGCGTCTCCTTGAATTCGGGATTGGGCACTTTGACGGTGGAAAATTCCGTATCCTTGGTGGTCTGCTCCTCGACGACGGTCACATTGATGCCCAACTTTTTGAGAATGGTCATGACGGGCACGTACCCCGAACCGTGCACGGGCGTGTAGACGAGTTTTAAGTCCTTGCCGCACTTTTTGACGGCCTCATCGGACAGGGTGAGTTTGGAAAGCGCCGCGATGTAGGTCTCGTCCACTTCCTTGGGAACGGGCACGATGAGCGGGCTGTTTGCATCCCCCTCCACGCCGAGATAGTCGGTGATCTCATTGATGAATTTGACGACGACCGCCGTTGCCTCGGGGGACATCTGCGCGCCGTCCTCGCCATACACCTTGTAGCCGTTGTATTCCTTGGGGTTGTGCGACGCCGTGATCATGACGCCCGCGACGGTGTGAAGATACCGCACCGCATACGAGAGCATGGGAACGGGGTGGACGTCATCGAAGAGGTAGGCCTTGATGCCGTTTTTGGCGAGCACCGCCGCCGTCTTTTGCGCGAACTCGCGGGATTTTCTGCGCGTATCGTAGGAAATGACGACGCCGCGCGCCTGCTCCTCCGCGGGGAGCGTCTTGATATAGCCCGCAAGCCCCTGCGTGGCGCGCATGACGGTGAAGCAGTTCATCATGTTCATGCCGCAGCCGATGATGCCGCGCATGCCCGCCGTGCCGAATTCGAGTTCCCCGCCGAAGCGGTATTCCTTCTCCTTTTCGTCATCCTTGATCGCAAGCAGGCTCTCTCTGCAATGCTCGGGCAGACGGGGGTCATTCACCCACTTATCGTAATTTTGCTGATAGTTCATAGGTCCTCCTTATTAAATCGGGACGCTCGCTGCGTCCCGCAATGGTTTTGGGTTTAAAGATGCATGTCGGCCGCATCCGCAATGGTATTCTTGGTGATGAAGTACTTCTTGCCGTTTTCAAAATAGTAATTGACGAACTGAAGGGAGAGCAGGAAGATATAGCTGAGCGGCACCGTGATGAGGAGGCCACTTCCCACCGTCGTGAGCGCGAAGAGCACGTTGACCCCGATGATGAGGTAAACCGCCGTCAAAAAGGAAACGTATCTCGCGCAGAAGCCCTTCCCCTTCCGCACGCTCGCGCGGAACGCATGGGTGACGCTATCTCCGTCGGCGACCGCCGCGGGGATCCACGAGCAAATGAGGGTCATTTTGAGAGCCTCGAGGCAGACAATGGCCGTGAGCGTCAGAGAGATCGCAATGAGCACAATGACGGGCCCCCAGGAGGGCAAAAAGGACGGCGCATAGAAGAAGAAAAACCAGCATGCCGCGAGCATGAGCGTATCATACACAAAGCACAGGGGCACATAGATGACTTGGTAGAGCGCCGCTTTCCCGATACTCTTGAAGTAGGACTGCGAAAAGCTCGTTTTGGAATAGGTACTCATCCTGTCGTTGACGGTGTTTGCGATGGAATAGAGCGCGAGGCCGTTCATGAAGCGGGAGAGAAGGTACATGCCGATGAGCCCGAACACGCACCCGATGATGGAGGGCGTGTTGAAAGCGATGAGGTTCACAAGGGCGGTAAAGGCATCCTGAAACTGCGCAGGCAGAGTCTGGAGCACCTCCGGCTGCCCCTCCACAATGGCGTGAAGGAATTCCGAGGCCAGCTCTTTCAGCGTCGCCACTTCGGCGCTCCCCGTGATGGCGGAGAGCCCCAAAGAGAGAATGACATAGGCAAGGCTTCCGAAGATCGCCGCCACAAAAAGGCGATATAGAAGAAGTTTAAAGACGGAAGAAAAGTTCTCCGACGTGATGTGCAGCGCATGACGGAATCTCATAGTGAAAGCTCCCGATAACTTTTGAGTAGATCTTCCCTATCTAACTTATCCGTCTTGAAATAGACGGTTTCCATCCGCACGCCGAAGCTCATGAAGAGGAACACGCTGAGCAGGGAGGAGATCACGACGAACGCGGAGAAGGGAAGAAGCGAGGCGGACGTCAGGATCACAAAGGTCCCGAACGTCGAGATGAAGAGCGAGAGAAGCAGCTTCCCCCGCACCATCGCCATCAAGCGGTAGGAGTAAAAAAATGCATCATATGTGCGAAATCCCGTCACTTGCTTGCAGGGCAAAAAGAGATAGAGAAGCGCCACTGTGTACAGGAGCAGGAACGCAAACACGGCGATGACGGCGAGGAAGAGAATGTACAGAAAGGCCGACGCGGGGAGCCTGCACACCACATAGAGGAGGGAGGAAACGATCACCGCGAAGAGCTCGTACAGGGCGAGATAGAAGATCGCCATGCAGATGACGGGAAGGATCAGCCATGCGAACTGCCGTTTCAGCCCGCTCAACGTCCTCTTTCCGATGCGCATGTGCTTCTCCACAAAGATGAGCATGAGCGTGAAACAGATACAGGTGAGGACAAGCGTCAAAACGGAGATGAGAGCGCTCCACACATGGTCTATCCTGATGATGGAAAAGGCACGGAAGAGGTAGAAAAATTCCATGTCGTGCAGGCCGTTGGTATAGAAAGCCTGCGTCACATGGTGAATGGCGTCATAATCGAAGGAAAAGGCAAACAAAACCGCAGGCACGAGCGCAAACGGCAGCACGTACCAAAGATTTTTGAAGATATATCTCCAATTTCCGAAAACGATCTCCATAACTTTTTCCTCTGTTCCCCTCTATTATATAACAAATTTTTGTCCATGTAAAGAGTTTAAGAAATTAAAAATTAAAAATTTAAAATGAAAAATTTTGGCGATACGTAATTGAGAACGGAGCCCGAACGCAGTCATGCCCCCTCCTTGGGGAGGGGGGTAGGGGGCGGGGACACGAGGCGGGTCCCTCATTCCGAGCCCCGCATGGGGCGAGAGAATCTCATAAAACCAACGGCAGCCCATAGCGGCGTCATGCTGAGAACGGAAGTACAACGCAGTCCGCAACGGTTGTACCGAAGCATCTCGCCGCATGCTCTACGGATTCCCCCTCCCTCCGCATTCTCAACCGCTTGACTTTATGCAGGGAAGCGCATATAATAATATCATGCATATTGCCGTAAAAAAGGGGCTTGGTGTGCTCCTCATCCTCGGCGCGGCGCTGAGTTTCGCCTGCATGGGGCTCTTTGTGAACCTCGCGGGCGACCTTCCCGTCATGCAGAAGGTTTTCTTCCGCAACGCCCTCACCGCCGCCGTCGTTTTTTTCATCTTATTGTTCCAAAAAGACAAGTTCAGGATCCAAAGCAAGCAGAGCCTCCTCTGGCTTTTTCTCCGCTCCGTCCTCGGATTCTTGGGCGTCATTCTGAATTTTTACGCCATCGACAACTTAAGTTCCATCTCCGACGCCTCCATTCTCAACAAGCTCTCCCCCTTCTTTGCGATCCTCTTTTCCGCCCTTCTTCTGAAGGAAAAGCCCTCGATCCCCGAAGTCATCTTTGTGCTCATCGCCTTTGGGGGAGCCGCGCTCGTCGCCCAGCCGAAGTTTGACCTCACCGTTCTGCCCGCCCTATCGGGAATTCTGAGCGGGGCATGCGCCGGTTTTGCCTATACATGCGTCAGAATTTTAGGCATGAAGGGGGAACGCGGCCTCATGACCGTGTTCTTCTTTTCGGCGTTCTCCACGATCGTGTCGCTGCCCTTTTTCATCGTCGGCTACGTGCCGATGACCCCCATGCAGTGGGTATATCTTCTGCTTGCGGGCGTCGCCGCGACGGCGGGACAGTTCTTCATCACGGCGGCCTACCGTCAGGCTCCCGCCAAGGAGATCGCTGTGTTCGACTACGCACAGGTGCTCTTCTCCGCGCTTCTCGGCTTCTTCATTCTGTCGCAGGTGCCGAAAACGTTGAGCATCATCGGCTACGCCATTATCATCTCCGCCGCCGTCGGCAAGTGGCTCTACCAGCTTTTGAAAAGAAAACCCAATCAAAAGTGAAAAATATATTGACAAGATTTTTCATATAGTGTAAAATATTCACAAATATAATGTGAGGTCTATATGAAAAAAGCGATCATTCTTGTCTGCGCGGGGCTCTTCGGGAGCCTCATCCTGGGCGGAGCTCTTTCTCCAGCCTCCCAAACGGCCGCAGCCGCAACGGCGGGCGGTCTTTCTGATACCTATCAGGCGGAAACCGCCCTCGTCGATCCCCCCACCGTCGTCTATGACGTGACGTCGGCAGACGCCCTCGAAACGCTGAACGGCTCCCTCAGGGAAGAACGGCCGGGGAGTGCGATCCTCCATCTCGACGCGGAGGGTTCGGTCGTGGACAGCGGCGGCGACGTCATCGGCGTTCTCGGGGATACCGTATCGCAGATCAAAGGTTCTGTCATTCCCATTCTCGCCGTCCAAACGCAGCAGGCGGCGGACGCGGCGGCGGACTATCTCCAAACGAGCGGGCTCGTCGATACGGCGGTGCTCTCCGAGGATCCCGCCCTCGTGAAATCGGTACGGGATGCCTGCCCCGCGGTCCGCGGCATCGTATATTTCCGCAATGCGGCCGCGAGAAAAAATTATGATATGTTGAAAACGGCGGCGCTGAGCAAGGCGGGCGTCGTCATGCTCGACCGTGAAGCCGCGACCTACGAAACGGTCACATATTTTCAGTCCCGTTTCAAGGCGGTGTGGGTGATCTCCGCGGACGAATTCGGCGACTATGCCGCGATCGCAAGCGGGGCCATGGGAATCGTCACGGAGGATTTTTTCGGCACTTATGATGCGATTTCGAGCTTTACGGAGAGAACGTACGCGCGGATGCCCTTCAACGTTGCCCACCGCGGTCTTCCCACCACCCACCACGAAAATTCGGTGAGCGGAACGAGGGCCGCCATCGAGGCGGGTGCGACCCATGTGGAGCTCGACGGAAAGCTGACGACGGACGGCGAGATCGTCATGATGCACGACGACACCATCGACCGCACGACGGACGGCAAGGGCAATATCGAAAAGATGACCCTCGCCGAGGCCAAAACGCACATGCTCGACCTGCACGGCAAAAAGGAGGAGATCCCCACCCTCAAGGAGATCATTCCCCTCTTTGAACGCTCCAACGCCATCCTCGTGTTCGAGATCAAGACGAACAATACGGACCTCGTTTCCCGCCTCAAGGAGATCCTCGACGAAACGAATTTTTACGAACATATCGTCGTGATCGCGTTCGGCTACCCCAACCTCGCCAAAATGCAGGAGGTCCTGCCGCAAGTTCCCACCGCCGACCTCAACAGCTACAACGAGAGCAACTTTTTGAGCAAGCTCCCCACGCTCGGGCAGTACAACTGCGCCATCAGCACAAACGGCTCCAAGACCAAGGAATTCAACGAAAAATACCTCCGCGACAGGGGGATCATCGGCTGGTATTGGACGCAGGAAACGGAGGCCGCCGTCGATGAGGCATTCAGGAACGGCCTTGTCGGCCTTACGAACAACGTCGGCGCCTACTTCGGCGGAAAAAATGACACTTATCGCGTGGTTTTGGGCAGTCAGTCCTCTGAAATGGGCCCCCTCTCCGTCGGCTCGAGCGTTCCCGTTCAGGCCGTAAAATACGACGGAACGATCGTCGAGGGGACGGGAGAAGTGGTCCACCTCGAGGAGAGAAAGGGCTCTTCGGACCCCCGCGACCCCGGCTATTACGAAGTCATGGCGAAGTACGTTTCGGGGGACATGACATATTACACGCCCGCGTTCATTGTCGTAAAGGAAGCGGAGAAAAAGGGCTGTTCGGGCGTTATCGGCCTCTCCTCCTCGCTCGTTGCGGGAACGGTGCTCCTCTCCGCCGCCGCCCTTGTGCTTGTACGGAAAAAAATTAAAAATTGAAAATTAAAAATTAAAAATTGTGGTGGGGCATATTTAGAATTTGTTGCTCACCCCCCTACCCCCCCCTCCTTAGGAGGGGGCAATTTTCGGCCCCTCCTACCCGCGTCATCCTGACCCTGAGCGCAGCTGAAGGGGAAGGATCCCGTCAAACGCACGGGGACTAATAGCGGCTTCATGCTGAGAACGGGAGCACAACGCAGTCTACGAAAGCCTTACCGAAGCATCTAGCCGCATATTTTACGGATTCCGCCGCGAGATTCTTCGGGTCAATTCCCGTTCTCTCGTCCTTCTCCCTTTCTCAGAATGACGCGGCGGGCCGAACGCAGTCTTGCCCCCTCCTTGGGGAGGGGGTAGGGGGGCGGGGATCCCAACCCCCCTTCCAATTCATCCAAAGAATAATTTTTTCGACAATTTCTGTCAAATTGCAAAAACAGGTTGAAAAATAAATTTGTATATGTTATAATAGCTCTGCATGAATCAAAGAGGCCCGCGTCATGCCACGGTTCGGGCCTAAAATTTAGCGAACTATAAGGAGGTTGGTATGGAACACTGTGAAGCGAAATGCGGAACGGCGGAACAGGAACAAGCGCTTGAAGCCGTCATCGAAGCATCCCGCTCAACGCCCGGATGTCTTATGCACATTCTTCAGGAAGCACAGGGCATCTATGGGTATCTGCCTATGCCCGTGCAGAAGAAGATCGCAGAGGCGCTCGGCAAGTCCCTCTCGGAGGTGTACGGCGTCGTCACCTTCTATTCCCAGTTTTCCCTCAATCCAAAGGGAAAGCACCGCATCAGCGTCTGCCTCGGCACGGCCTGCTATGTGAAGGGATCCGATAAGATCCTCGAAGAAGTCGAAAAGGAACTCGGCATCAAGTGCGGCGAATGCACCGGGGACGGGCTCTTCTCCATCGACAGCTGCCGCTGCGTCGGCGCCTGCGGCCTTGCGCCCGTCA
>CANQUY010000095.1 GCA_947627125.1 uncultured Clostridia bacterium | reverse complement strand
TCCGCTTGAATTGCTGGGAGAAAAACCGCCTGTAAAAGTTCACGAGCCACTTTTTGAGCGTCGCTTCTTCATATTGCCCCTTGAAAGCGATTTTCGCAAGATAGAGGATCTTTGCGGGCGATTCCTCCCTTCTCAACATATGATAGAGGTAGAAATCGGTCAATTCATAGGGGCCGATGAGGTCCTCCGTCTTTTGGGATATTTCCCCCTTTTCGTCGGTGGGAAGGAGCTCGGGCGAAATCGCCGTCCCGAGAATGCTCATGAGGACCGCTTCGGCCTTGCCGCCCAACATCTGCGCCTCCGCCAAGACGAGATACTTGACAAGCGTCTTGGGAATGGACGAGTTGACGGAATACATCGACATATGGTCGCCGTTGTAGGTGCACCAGCCGAGGGCGAGTTCGGAGAGGTCCCCCGTGCCGATGACGAGGCCGCCCGTTTCGTTGGCAAGGTCCATGAGCACCATCATGCGGTATCTCGCCTGTGCGTTCTCGTAGGTGGTGTTCGTGTCATCGGGGTCGTGGCCGATATCCTTGAAGTGGGAGAGCACGGTCCTCGAGATGGGGATCTTCCGCACGCTCACGCCAAGCGCCTGCGTGAGGACGACGGCGTTGTTCTTCGTCTTTGCGCTCGTGCCGAAACCCGGCATCGTGACGGCGAGAATGTCCCCGCGGGACTTTTTCAATAAATCGAAGGCCCTGCAGACGACGAGGAGCGCGAGGGTGGAATCCAGCCCGCCCGAAACGCCGATGACCGCCGTCTTGGCATGAACGATTTTCAGCCGCTGGGCAAGGGCGTGCGCCTGCATGTTCAGAATGAGCTCCGCACGCTCCCTTCTCTCTCCGTCGTCGTGCGGGACGAAGGGCGTGGGATCCACGTCGCGGAGAGTAAGTTCATTCTCCGTCACAAAGGAAGCGGGAGCCCAACGGTAGAGCGGATCCTCGGGAGAGTCGCCGAGCGAGGCGGCAAAGGAAGTCGTCCGTCTGCGGGAGGAGATGAGATAGCCGATGTCGATCTCGGCCTCGCAGATCCCATCCGAGAAGGGCTTCGCCTCCGCAAGGCAGTTGCCGTTCTCGTAGATCATATTGTTGCCGCCAAAGACCATGTCCGACGTGCTCTCCCCCATCCCTGCGCTGCAGTAGACGTATGCGCAGATGTTCTTGCGGGAATGGGAGGAGAGGATCCCGTGGCGGCGTTCCCTCTTTCCGACAAGTTCGTTGGATGCGGAGAGGTTGACAATGACCGTCGCGCCGTGGCGGCAGTGCTCAATGGAGGGCGGAGAAGCAGTCCAAATGTCCTCGCAAATCTCGCATGCGACATAGACGTTGTGTTCTCTATCGTAGACGATGCTGTTTGTTGAAATGCTCGCCGCGCCGTTCTTCAAAGAGATATAGCCGTCTAAGCCCCTTCCGCTCGTGAAGTGACGCTGTTCGTAGAACTCGCCGTAGTTGGGAAGGTATGTCTTGGCGGTGAAGGAGAGGACCTTTCCGTCTGAAATCGCCGCCGCGCAGTTGTAGATCTTGTCCCCGTAGGCGACGGGCAGGCCGACGTAGACGAGCATTTTTTTGCCGCTCGTGGCCGCGGCAACTTCCTCGAGGGCAGCAAGGCAGCTGTCGAGAAGGGCCGTTTGGAAGAAGAGATCCCCGCAGGTGTAGCCTGAAATGCAGAGCTCGGGAAAGACGAGGAGCTCGGTGCCCTTCTCGGCATGTGCTTGGATGGTTTGAATGATCTGTGCGGCATTGTAGGCGGGATCTGCGACCTTCAGGTCGGGGCTTACCGCCGCCGCTTTTAAAAATTGATGTTTCATAATTTTTTTGATTGATGGGGGTTCCCCGCCCCCTATCCCCTCCCCAAGGAGGGAGCTCGGACGCTCCGAATGAGCGAGCTGGGAATACGCACGGGAGCAAGTCGCTCATGCTGAGCAACGCGAAGCATCCCGTTGAACGCACGGAAGCTCATGCTGCGCGGTTGGAAATTCCTGTGTGCGGCGTCATGCTGAGAACGCGAGCAGTACGCAGTCAATGAGAGCCGTACTCATCTCGCCGCATGACTTACGGACTCTCGCCGCGAGATTCTAACTTCGCGCTACGCGCTCGTGCCGCGCTTAGACACAAATAGAACGCGCGCGGGGCGGGTCAAGTCGTCGGACTTCGTTCCTTCTCCCGTTCTCAGAATGACGCGGGGCTACTTCCGTCGGTCTACAAGATCCGCTCGCTACGCTCGGGATGAGGGGAGAAGCTGCGCCTCGGAATGAGGACGTGGTGAGGCGTCATGCTGAGAAGGAGAGTGGGACGCAGTCTATGGGAGCTGTACCGAAGCATCTCGCCGCGCCATTAACACCGCCCCCGCGAGATTCTTCGGGTTAGCCCTCGTCCTTTCGTCCTTCTCGCGTTCTCAGAATGACGCGGGGCTGCTCCAACAGGGCCCATTCCTCATTCCGAGCCCCGCAAGGGGCGAGAGAATCCCGCTTTAAGAACGGAAGTCCGTCGGTCTACGAGATCCGCTCGCTTCGCTCGGGATGAGGGGAGAAGCTGCGCCTCGGGATGCGGACGGGGTGCGGCATCATGCTGAGAACGGGAGTGGGACGCAGTCATGCCCCCTCCCGAGGAGGGGGGTAGGGAGGTGGGCAACGACCGCAGTCTGCACACGCCCCGCGAGATTCTTCGAGTTAAGTCCCGTTCTCTCGTCATTCTCGCGTTCTCAGAATGACGCGGGGCTGGTTCCTCATTCCGAGCCCCGAAGGGGCGAGCAAATCTCGCTCTATGCACGGAAGTCCGTCGGTCTACGAGATCCGCTCGCTACGCTCGGGATGAGGGAGAATAGTTGCTTCCGTGCGTTTTATGGGATCCTTCGCTACGCTCAGGATGAGCGGCGGGGGTCAAACCCCTCAGTCACTGCGTGACAGCTCCCCTACAAGGGGAGCCGAGGGGACTGCTGTGCCGTCGGGGGAGATGGTTCCGTCTGTGCAGATCACGGTGTATTTGCCCGCTCTTCTTCCGTCCCAGCCGTATGCCTTATCGATCGCTTTCCATGCGTCGATCGTCCCGTTGTAGCGGATCGTTTCAATGTTCGTATAATTGATCGCATTTTCCCCGATGGAAGTCACGCTCTCGGGGAGGGAGAGTTCCGCAAGCAGAGTGCAGCCGCTGAATGTGTTCTTCCCGATTTCGGTGAAACTGCCCGCAATCTTCACGTTCGTGAGGTTCTTGCACCCGTAAAATGCGCTGAAGCCGAGTTCCGTGACGCCGCCGAGCGTAACGTCCGCGAGCAGACGGCAATCTTCAAAGGCACACGGTCCGACCGCAGTGACGCCGCTCGGGATCCCGACGCTCTTCAAGCTCTTACAGCCCGCAAACGCAAATTGCCCTATCTCTGTGATCCCTTCGGGAAGGGCAGTGAGGGAATTGAGCTCCGCGTCGCCCACAAAGAAACTTGCCCTGTTCGGATAGAGCGGGTTAGAGCTCTCGTTCCCGAATTCGATCTTGGCCCACGCGGCAAGGTCGGGCGTTGTCACCTTTTTGATGGACGTGCATTCCGAAAACGCATCGTTCCCGATCGAAACCACCCCGCGGCCGACCGTGACCTCGTTCAATCTGCATCTGCCGAATGCACATTCCCCCACCGAAGTCACGCTGTTCGGAAGGTTCAGAACTCCAAGCAGCCTGCATTCGTAAAACGCATAGCTGCCGATGCTTTCGAGCCCCTCGGGAAGTTCGAGCGACGCAAGCGAGCTGCAGCTTGTAAACGCGAAGTTCCCGATCGCTCTCACACTTTTGCCGAGCGTTAAGGAGGAAAGTTGGGTCACATAGAAGGCATCCTTCCCGATCGCCGTCACGCCGTCCCCGATGACGACGCTTTCAAGCCCCTGACATTGGTAAAAGGCATACGGCATAATCTCCGTGACCCCGTCGGGGATCGTGAGGTCCGCAAGTTTCTGCTCCCCCTGATAGAGGCTCGCCTTGCCGCCCCAGAGCGGATTGGAGGTGAATTTGTCGTGCGTATCTTCGGGTTCACGAAAGTCGATCTTGCACCAAGCGGCGAGGTCGGCCGTAACTTTCCCGATCAGCGAACAGCCCGCAAACGCTTGGTCGCCGAACGAAGTCACCCCCTTCCCCACCGTGACGGAAGTGAGATTTATGCAGCCGCTGAAGGCATACTCGCCGACCGCCGTGACGCCATCGGGGATCACGACGCTTTTCAGATCTGCAAAGCCGCAGAAGGCCATCGGAAGGATCTCGGCGATCCCGTTTGGAATGGTGAGGTCGAGGAGCGCATCTTTCCCCTCATAGAGGGTACCGCCGCAGAGCGGATTGGATTCCTCGCTCTTGAACTGTATCTTACACCAGTCCGAAAGGTTCGGCGTTATCACCTTTTTGAGCGCAGAGCAGCCGTAAAATGCGTTCGTTCCGATCTCTGTGACGCCGCTGCCGACCGTGACCTCCGTCAATCCGTCGCAATACATGAACACATAGTTCCCGATGCTCTTCACGCCGTTGCCGACCGTCACGCGCTCGAGCCCGCTGCAGTTGTAGAACGCTCCCGATCCGATCTCGGTGACGCCCGCGGGGATCTCCACGCTTCTGAGCGTTTTCAGACAATAGAACGCGTCATCGGGGATCTTGGTCACCCCTGTCGGAATGGTCAGATCGACGATCTCCCTTTCGCCCTCATAGAGGTGTGCATTCCCGCAGTTGAGCGGATTACCTGTCGTTCCGCCGAAGGAGATCTTGCACCATGCCGCAAGGTCGGGCGTGATCACTTTGTTCAGATTTGAACAATTTGCAAACGCGTCGCCGCCGATGGATATCACGCCGCTGCCGATCGTGATCGTTTCGAGATTTGTGCAGTTTCTGAACACATAGATGCCGATCGTCCGCACGCTGTTCGGGATCGTCACCTCTCTGAGCCCCGTACAGCCCTCAAATGCGCTGTAGGATATCATAGTCAGCGTTTCGGGGAAGTGAATGGACTGCAGATGGGTATTGCCCTTGAATGCATAGTCGCCGACAACTGTCACGGGCTTATCCATATAGGTAGACGGGATCGTGACCTCGGTATGGTCGCAAACCGCCGCGGACACTTGATTCACCGTGTAACAGCCGTCCTCCCCCACATAGTAATTGATATGCAATGCGGGAAGATAGACCTCCTTCACGCTCTGATAGTCACAGCGTTTACAGCTGTCGTAAGCGGCGAGCCCGCTCTCCGAACATGTCGGTTCGACGCCCTCATGGTGGACGGTATCGTGCCCGAGTTTGGGAATGATGACCTGTTCGATCTCCCCGTATGTTTCATCAAAAGACTTGTGGCAGAGGCCGCACTCGTAGTGGCCGAAGTAACCGTCCGTTTCACACAGGGGCTCTTTTCGTTCCACCCAATCGCCGTAAGCATGGGCGGCGGTATCGATTTCGATGCTCTCCTTCTTTTGATGGGTCGCGTCGTGACTGCAGGTGAACGTCCTTTCCCCCTCGGAAATACAGGTCGGCTCCGTCGTCACAACGCCCTCCCCCCAATCATGGCCGAGCGGTGAAAGGAAGGGATTTGCGATCTCCTCCCCGTCCTCGCCGAAATAGCGATTGCAATATTGACATGTGTAATATCCGAGCCAACCGCCCGATTCGCATGCCGCAGGCTGTGCCTCGACCCATTCGCCAAACTGATGACGGTCGGGATCCGCGTCGAGAGGCTGTTCCCGATGATGGTCCTCATTATAGCGGCAGGTGTAGAGCTTGCTCCCCGCAGCAGAGCAGGTGGGCTCCCGCGTCACAACGCCGTCGTCCCAGAGATGAGCATCGGGGTCTATCTCGATGGCCTCCGTCTTATGATGGTTTGCGTCGTGACTGCAGGTGAACGTCCTTTCCCCTTCCGACGAGCAGGTCGGCTCCTTCGTCACAACGCCCTCCCCCCAATCATGGCCGAGCTTGGAACCAACTGCCGCGCGGGTGTCTGTTTCGCCACAGCTGCATTTGCCCGTTTCCGTGCCATCCTCCGTGCAGGTCGCGTCGCCGTTGTATTGATAATTTGTGAAGGTATGTACATGCGGCGGTTCGTCGTCCCCGTCGGACGGACGGTCCGCATTGGGACCACTGCCGCTCCCGTCACACGCCGCAAGGCCGAAACACAGGCAAAGAAGGGAGATCAGCAGGGAAAATAACAATATCAATTTACGTTTCATGCCACCCTTTCCTTATTTTAATTTATGGTGAAATTACCACAATACAATTATATTACAAACCACGCAAAAAGTCAAGATATCTGCCGATTTCCCCCAACCCCTGTCCGCTCCTCCCGACCCGCGCTCATGCTGACCCGCCCCCCGCGCTCATTCTGAGCGTAGCGAAGAATCCCATAAAACGCACGGCGGCCCATATCGGCGTCATGCTGAGAACGCGAGTGCAACGCAGTCCACAAAGGCCGTACCGAAACATCTCGCCGCACTATTAACACCGCCCCGCGAAATTCTAACTTCGCGCTACGCGCTCGTGCCGCGCTTAGACACAAATAGAACGCGCGCGGGGCGGGTTAAGTCGTCGGACTTCGTTCCTTCTCCCGTTCTCAGAATGACGCGGGGCTGCTCCAACAGGGCCCATTCCTCATTCCGAGCCCCGCAAGGGGCGAGAGAATCCCGCTTTAAGAACGGAAGTCCGTCGGTCTACGAGATCCGCTCGCTTCGCTCGGGATGAGGGCTGTAGCGGCGTCATGCTGAGAACGCGAGTGCAACGCAGTCCACAAAGGCTGTACCGAAGCATCTCGCCGCAAGGTGTTCGTAAGCGCCCCGCGAGATTCTTCGGATTAAGTTATCGGACTTCGTTCCTTCTCGCGTTCTCAGAATGACGCGGGGCTGCTCCAACAGGGCCCATTCCTCATTCCGAGCCCCGCAAGGGGCGAGAGAATCCCGCTTTAAGAACGGAAGTCCGTCGGTCTACGAGATCCGCTCGCTTCGCTCGGGATGAGGG
>CANQUY010000094.1 GCA_947627125.1 uncultured Clostridia bacterium | reverse complement strand
CTTTTGATCACGGCCGACCACGGCTGCGATCCTGCGACGCCCTCGACCGACCATTCCCGCGAATACACCCCCATGCTCCTCTACGGAAAGCACGTGAAAGAGGGGGTAGACCTCGGCACCCGTCCGACTTTTTCGGACATTTCGGCGACCGTGCTCGACTATTTCGGCGTCCCGCAGGAAAAGACGAGCGGCACGAGCTTTTGGAATGAGGTGAAAGCATGACGGACAGGGAACTCATGGAACTTGCCCAAAAGGCGAGAGAAACTTCCTATTCGCCCTATTCCCGTTTCCGCGTGGGGGCGGCGCTCCTCACAAAGAGCGGAAAGGTGTATTTGGGCTGCAACGTCGAAAACGCTTCCTACCCCGCGGGCAACTGCGCGGAGAGGACTGCGATCTTCAAGGCCGTCAGCGAGGGCGAGAGAGAGTTTGAGGCCCTTGCGATCGTCGGCGGAAGGGAGGGGGAAACATCCGAGTTCTGCGCTCCCTGCGGCATCTGCAGGCAGGTGATGGCGGAATTCTGCGGCGGCGATTTCAAAGTCCTCCTCGGCTGTCCCGAAAAATTCTCCGCTTATACGTTGAAATCTCTCCTCCCGCTCTCCTTTTCATCCAAGGATCTGTGAACACCGAAAAAGTATGAAAAAAATCATTTCTAAAATTTTGCTTCTCCTCATCCTGTGCGGCGCGGTCTGTGTCGGCTTTGCGGGTTGCGGTACGGAAGGGATCACCGTGGAGCTCTCCGTGTATGCCGTCAACGATCTGCACGGGAAATTTATGGATACTTCAGACCAGCCCGGCGTGGACGAATTCACAACATATATGAAGAATTTGTATGCCGATGCCAAGCGCGAGGAGGTCCTCTTGTCCTCGGGCGACATGTGGCAGGGGACGGTGGAATCCTCCTCCAACAAGGGACAGCTCATGACGGAGTGGATGAATGAAGTCGGCTTCGCCTCCATGACGCTCGGCAACCATGAATTCGATTGGGGGCCCGACGTTCTCCAGCCCAACAGCGACCTTGCGGAGTTTCCCTTTCTCGGCATCAACGTCATCTATAACGGCGAGCCCGCAACCTATTGCAAGCCCTCCGTCGTGGTCCAAAAGACGGGGGTCAAGATCGGCATCATCGGCGCCGTCGGCGACTGTCTGAGCTCCATTTCTGGGGAATTCCAGACGGGCCTCGATTTCTTGACGGGCAGGGAGCTTACCGACCTCGTCAAGGCAGAGTCAAGGCGCCTGAGAGAGGAAGAGGGTTGCGGTTTCATCATCTATTCCATCCATGACGGCGGTTCGGGATTCTCCTCTTCGGGCGTCAACGCCGTCACGGACTTCGACATGGGGTATTACGACACCGCCCTCTCCGACGGGTATGTCGATCTCGTCTTTGAGGCGCACACCCATTCCCAATATATTTTGAGGGACGAACACGGCGTCTACCACTTGCAGGGCGGCGGCGAAAACGAGAGCGTGAGCTGTGCCGATATCGAATACAACACCACGACGGGGGAATACACCGTGACGCCCCGCCTCATCGGGACGGACGAGTACGCCAAGAGCAGTCTGAAAGACGATCCCTGCGTAGAGCGGATCTACGACAGATATTTCTCCGAAAGCGACCCTTATACGACTGTTCTCGGCACCAATTCCTCAAAATGGACTTCCTCCGATATCTGCGGCAAGGTCGCTGAACTTTATTACAAAAAAGGCGTGGAAACGTGGGGAGAGGAGTACGATATCACCCTCGCGGGCGGATACCTCAAGATGCGCTCCCCCTACGACCTTGCGGCGGGGAAGGTGACCTATGCGAACATCTTCTCCCTGCTTCCCTTCGACAATGCCGTTGTGCTCGGGAGCATCAAGGGGAGTTATCTCAAGAGCAATTTCCTCTCCACGAAGAAGAATTACTATTGCTACTGTCCCGACGGCAATATCGCGGCGTCCATCGACAATAATGCGACTTATTATATCATCGTCGATACCTACACCGCCTACTATCGGCCCAACCATATCACCGAGGTCGCACGGCTCTCGGAGAGCATCTATGCGAGAGATCTCGTAGCGGAATATATCCGCGGCGGCTACAGGGCGTAAGGCCCCCCAATCCAAAAAAAAAGGAAACCATCATCATGCGAATGTACGATATCATCAAAAAGAAGCGGGACGGAGAAGAGCTCTCCAAGGAAGAGATCAACTTCTTCATCCGCGGCGTCACGGACGGGAGCATTCCCGACTATCAGATCTCCGCGCTCTGCATGGCGATCTATTTTAAGGGCATGACGGTCCGCGAAACCTGCGACCTCACCTATGCCGTGCGCGACTCGGGCGAAAAGCTCGATTCCTCCAAAATACAGGGTATCCGCGTCGACAAGCATTCGACGGGCGGCGTTGGGGATAAGACCAGCCTCGTTGTCGCGCCCATTGTCGCCTCGCTCGGGGTGAAGGTCGCCAAGATGAGCGGCCGCGGCCTCGGCCATACGGGGGGCACCGTCGATAAGCTCGAGGCCATCAAGGGCTTCAGAACGACCCTTTCGGACGAGGAATTTGTTTCGCAGGTCAATTCCATCGGCCTTGCTATCGTGGGGCAGAGCAAGCAGTTCGCCCCTGCCGATAAAAAACTTTATGCCCTCCGCGACGTCACCGCCACGGTAGACAGCATGCCCCTCATCGCCGCAAGCATCATGGGGAAGAAGCTCGCCGCCGACGACGACTGCATTGTGCTCGACGTCAAGACGGGCAGCGGTTCCTTCATGAAAACGGTGGAGAGAAGCAAAGAGCTCGCCCGCCTCATGGTGGACATCGGCAAGAACGCGGGCAAAAAGATGACTGCGCTCATCACAAATATGGACCGTCCTTTGGGGTATGCCATCGGGAACTCCCTCGAGGTCATCGAGGCCGTGGAAACGCTCATGGGCCGCGGTCCCGAGGACTTCACGGAGGTTTCTTTGACCCTTGCGGGGCACATGCTCTCGCTTGCGGGGATGGGGACGGTGGAGGAATGCATTCAAAAGGCAAAAAATTCGATCTCGGACGGCTCCGCGCTCCGAAAACTCGTCGAAACGGTGAGAGCGCAGGGCGGCGACGAAACGCTGATCGAGCATCCCGAAACATTCGAGAAGGCAAAATATTCCCACGCCGTCTTGGCACAGCGTTCGGGCTATATCGCGAGCGCGGACACCGAGAGCTACGGCATTGCGAGCCTGCTCCTCGGCGCAGGGCGGAACACCGCGGAGGACGAGATCGACTATAAGGCGGGGATCCTCTTAAAGAAAAAGACGGGCGACTATGTCCGGAAGGGCGAGGAGATCGCAGTTTTGCTTGCGGACGACGAATCGCTCTTTCAAGCCGCGGAGGGAACTCTTCTCGCGGCGACAGAGATCTCCATCGAGCGTCCCGTGGCGGAACCCCTCATCTATGGCATCGTAAAGTAAGCGGGGGAATTCCGTCAAACGCACGGGAGCGCGTAGCGGCGTGCTCATCCTGACCCTGAGCTTAGCCGAAGGGGAAGGATCCCGTCAAACGCACGGGGGCGCGTAGCGGCGTCATGCTGAGAACGAGAGCATGAACGCAGTCTACGGGAAACGTACCGAAGCATCTCGCCGCGAGATTCTTCGGGTCAGTCCCCGTTCTCTTTACAGTCCCCATTTCTCAGAATGACGCGGCGGCGGGCGGACTTCGTACAGCATACTTTCTCGGCATGACGCCGCCCACCAACACATTTCAACTATGTCAAAACTCTATTTCAAATTCGGCGCGATGGGGTGCTCCAAGACGGCACAGGCGCTCATCACAAAATTCAACTACGAAGAGCGCAACATGAAGGTGCTCCTCCTAAAGCCTGCCATCGACACGCGCGACGGCGCGGCCGTTGTCCGTTCCCGCATCGGCCTCCAACAGGACGCCGTATCCGTGCAGTCGGACGAGGACCTCTTCCAGCTCTACGAACAGAACTATCCCGACTGTAACGTCATTATCGTGGACGAATGCCAGTTTCTGACGCCCGAGCAGGTGGATGAACTCTCTGACATTGTCCTTCAAAAGAACATTCCCGTGCTCTGTTTCGGCCTCGCCACCGACTTCACCACCCACCTCTTCCCGGGGAGCAAGCGGCTCTTTGAGATCGCGGAATCCATCAGCGAGATCAAGTCGGTGTGCACCTGCGGGGCAAAGGCCACGGTGAACGCGCGGCTCGACGACGACGGCAACGTCGTGACGGAGGGCTCGCAGGTCCTGCTCGGCGGGAACGATCGCTACGTCGCCATGTGCCGTCGCTGTTGGCTCAAAAAGTGCGGGAAATTTTAAGGAAGGGGCCATACGCACGGGAACCCGTGGCGGCGTCATGCTGAGAACGAGAGCATGAACGCAGTCTACGAAAGTAGTACCGAAGCATCTCGCCGCATGCTTTATGGACATTCGCCGCGAGATTCTTCGGGTCAGTCCCCGTTCTCTTTACTACCCCCGTTTTTCAGAATGACGCGGCGGCACAGACTCCGTTCAATGGGATTCTTCGGTCGCTGCGCTTCCTCAGAATGAGCGGGCCACGTCCTGCCCCGCGCGCTCATCCTGACCCTGAGCTTTGCCGAAGGGGAAGGATCCCATAAAACGCACGGGAGCCTGTTCCCTCATTCCGAGCCCCGAAGGGGCGAGAGAATCTCGCTCTAAGAATGGAAGTCCGTTGGTTTACGAGATCCGCTCGCTACGCTCGGGATGAGGTCGGCGTCCTGCCCTCGTCAGTCACCCCTCAAAATCAAAAAAATAAGCAAAAATCATTAGGAGCGAAAGAGTATGAAAAAAGTTTTCAACCGATTTTTGACATTTGGTCTTTCGATCGCGATGCTCTTCGGGTTCATCACTTCGAACCCACTGCCTCAGCCGACCGTCACAGCCGACGCGGCGACCACTGCCGACAGCTACTACAGCGGCATCACTGCGACTGAGGACACAGCCCTCTTAGGCCAGCTCCATGACCTTATCGTAAGTTCCCGCACGAAATATACGTCGTATGACAATTGTAGGGATCTTGCAAAGCAAACTGACCCCGGCCTTGATGGAAAAGGCGTTATGGAGTTCTATACGCATGAAAGCATAACGGGTTACGGCGGTACAAAGGGAACATGGAACAGAGAACATGTTTGGCCTAAAAATGATTCCAATGGACTTTGGGGGACGAGCGGCGCGGGCTCCGATATGCACCATATCAGACCCTCTGAAGGCATGTTAAATAATAGCCGTGGCAATAAGAAATACGGCGAAGTTGTAAACGGTACAGCAGAATATTCAAAAACGACAAGCGGCGGAAACTCCAAACTCGGCGGATATTCCAATAGCTCTACCTTTATGCCACTTGATAATGTCAAGGGCGATGCCGCTCGCATTGTATTGTACGTGTATACGCACTATAATACATATACAAGCAGCATATTTGGTGGTTATGCTACAACAAATGGAAGCAAAGGCCAAGCAAGCTACTTTGGAAATCTTCCGATTAGAAATATTATAACCGCATCTAATGATGAGGAAGCTTTTACTCTCCTTCTTAAGTGGAATAAATTGGACCCCGTAGATGATATTGAACGTGCACGCAACGAAGCGGTCTATGAGATCCAAGGCAACCGCAACCCGTTCATCGATCACCCCGAATATGCCTCAGCGATCTGGGGCGGCGGCTCTGTCGATCCCAACCCCGATGGCGGCGGTCAGGGCGGCGGCACGCAGACGACCGAGAGCTTCAAACCCATCACCACTCCCGTCGCAGGGTCGGACTACTATATGGCCATGAAGATCGGCGACGGACAGTATCACTATATTGACGGCGAATTTAACTATAATGGTTACTATCTGACTACGACAACGGATATTTCAAACGCAAAGAAAGTCACCCTCGAGGCGACCACCAATGGCGGTTGGCTCATGAAGGTGGACGGGAAATATCTTGAACTCGATACAAGCGACGGTCAGCACGCAAACCCCGTGTTTAATGCTCAGCAGACGGAGAGTCAGGCATGGACATGGAATGCCGAAAAACAAATCTTCACATGGGACACTGCCCAGTGGTTCCTCGGCACAAGGAATGACAAGGATTACGATACGATCGGCGGTTGTGCCTGGAGCTACGTGGACAGCGACTATCTTGCAGTCCTCGGCACCTATGGCAGCGACACGCCCACGCCTCCCCCTGTGACCGATACGGATCAAGAAAAGGTTGACGCGGCGTTGAGTTCCCTGCAGGCCGCGAGGACGATCTCTGCGGCGGGCACGACGACGCTCGAAACAAAGAGCGGGGATGTCAACCTTGCATGGACAAAAACGTCGCCCGCGACCCTCCCGAACGGCATCACGTTCAGCGGCAACACGCTCACCGTCACCGACGACCGTCCCACGACGGACACCATAATTACATTCAACGTCACGGCCTCCCTCAACGGCAAGTCGGGGACAAAGCCGGTCACCATCACCGTCAAGGGCAAGAGCGGCGGCACCGTCACCCCTCCGAGCGGCGACACAAAGACGTTAACAATTACGCTTGATAGCTTTACCTTAACAGATGGTTACGGCTTTAAGACTTGGTCTGCGGGCGGCGTAGAGGGCATTGCGTTCATTTTCGGTGGGAGCGAAAACTATTCTGCGAGCGGAATGCAATTCAATAAGAAACAGGACAGCTACTACCTTGCGAGCACGACAGCCGTGCCCGGAGTGATCACCTCGGTAAAGGTAACGAATGCGGATGTAGCAGGTTCTTCGGATAGACCTTGGAAACTTCTCACTTCCACAGCTCCTTATAGTCAAGTTGCAGGCAAGCCCACGAACGGAAACGATCAGGGGACTAAGACCGTCACGACGTCGGGTGTAACTTGGAATGTCAGCGGCAACGATACATACTTTGCTTTGACGCTTGAAATTGAAGGTACGAGCGGTGCAGCCTATCTCGACAGCATTGAAGTTACCTATGTCGCGGACGGCGGGATGCATTCCCATTGCCGGTTATAATATGGGCGCAGGGCTCAAAGGACGGGTCCGCGCGCTGTTTAC
>CANQUY010000093.1 GCA_947627125.1 uncultured Clostridia bacterium | reverse complement strand
CTGGGGCTGGATGTGGTGAAGTTCTTCCCGGCGGAGCAGTCCGGCGGGCTCGCCAAGATCAAGGCGACGGTCGCCGTCACAATGTACGACATGACGCGAGTGAACGCCAAGGGGTATTTCGATTCTGCCGACAGCGAAGAGGCTCGCTATGAAACAAAAAGAGCCCTCAACGAGCAGCGCACGGCCGATTACAGGCAGGGCAGTTATGAGCTCGGCGGGGGAGTTGTCGATCCGCTTCCCGACGACGCGCCGTTTTTCGTCAAGGACTATTACGACTATTACAAGACCAAGCGCGGCTATCATGTCCGCAGTCTGAACAGCAACGGCGGATGGAATAAGACTTCTGCGCTTTCATTTATCAATATGCCCATTCTTTCCTACAGCAATGAGATACGGAGCGCGGTGCTCCTTGTTCACGGCGACAAGGCGCACTCCTGCTATTTTTCAAAGGATGCCTATGCAGCAATGACAAAAAACAGCACATATGCTGCAAATAAGGAGCTATTCCTCGTCGCGGGCGCAGTCCATACCGACCTCTACGACGGAGGCGGAAAGAACGCTGTGCCGTTTGAAAAGATCGAAGAATTCTTCCAGAAGAATATGTAATAATATTTACAAATAATCGTTATGCCGCCCGCCGCGTCATCCCGCCCCGCGCGTGCCATCCTGTCCCGCCCGCTCATCCTGAGCGTAGCGAAGGATCCCATAAAACCAACGGATGTCCGTAGGCCTAACGGGATTCATCGCTTCGCTCTGCATGAACACCCCGCATATTCTTAAAAAATCCCCGAAAAAAATTTCTTTGAACCGCTTGACATCTCTCCGTTTTGGGACTGAAATTAGGAATGGTATCTTTAAAGATTGTTTCTTATGAAGAAACGGGAGGATAGTATGAACAAATCAAAATTGGGTCTTTTAACTCTCATGGGAACGCTCTGCCTCGGGCTCACTCTCGCGGGCGTTGCCTGCGCGGGGAGCGGTGAAACGAATGAACTCCCTGCCGAAAGCGTCAGCGGCGTCGTTCACTTTTTAGAACGCGGCGAACCCGACAATTCCCTCGGCGAAACGGGCGACGCTTGCCTCGTGGCTACGAGCGGAGAGTTTTTCCGCAAGACCGAAAGCGGCTGGAAATATGAGGAACTTACGGGTTACGACGTGAAGGACGGCGTACTCACCGCCACTTTCCGAAGCGGCGCAAACGAGAATTACGCGCTCATTGATGAGGGAGAAGCCGAAGTAGAGCATGTGCATACATATGGCGACACATATACGATCTACGATATGAAATGTATTTTCCCCGGCATCGGCGTCAAGTATTGCACAACATGCGGCTACGCTTCCCCCATGGTCCTTGTCGCTCGGTCCGACGTGTATGAAGCGCATGAAATGGTGGATTATGAATATGCGGGCGAAACCATCAAGAGATGCGAGCTCTGCATGAAGAGCGCAACGCCCAACGGCGACGGCACATATGAACTCGGTAGCTATTTGTATGATATTTCCTCCGACGCTGACATTGCCGACGTGTTCGACAAAGCCGAGGACAACAGTACGGTCGTCGTGCAGGGGGAAACAACGATCGGCGATGATAAGACTATCGAAGTAGGGGATAAAAATCTCACGCTCGACGTTGCGGGGAACAATCTCACCGTGGAGAAGAAAACGGAAGAGAGCCGCGGGATCGTCGTCGAAGCAGGCGGTTCACTCACGATCACCGATTCGAGCGCGACACCTGAATCTGAAGAACGGGGCAAGTTCACGCTCAACGTGACCGAAGCGGACAATCAGAGCGCACGCGACAAGGGCACGTACGCAATGCGCGTGAACAACGCAGATTTGACGATCACAAATGTCGATTTTGAGATCATCAACAGCACGGAAAACAACAGCCACGCCATGTATGTGACGGGCGGAACGGTCAATGTCGAAAGCGACGCGAAGATCATTGTAACACAAGGGACAAAGACTGTTGACGGGAAGGAAAAACAGACTGAAGGCGGCTACGGTATATATATCAGCGAAGGCGCGGAGATGAACCTGAACGCTACGACGGTAGAGTCGGATGGCCCCATCTTCCCGTTTGTTGTCGGAAACAACGCCGTGAGTGAAGAAAAAACGGTATTGAATATCAATGAAGGAACGGTGATCAATTATCACAATTCCGCTTGCAGTTACGGCGCCTTTGATGTCTACCCGAACGGGGTCGTAAACATGGCGGAAGGTTCTAAGATCACTGTCGATGGGGAAGCATTGGATCCGAACAAGGCTTCAGGCTCCAATTATTCAAACGCCATGGCATTTGTGGTTATCGGTGGCGGCGAGGTGAATGTCAACGGGGAGATCGATCTCGGCTTAGATAACGGCATGGCATACGCGTTCTTTATTGTCAATAACTATTCGTATGACAATCCGAAGGATGAGCTTCCTTCTCATATCGTTCTCGATGCGAAGTGCACGATCGGCGCCAAGGCGAAGATCATCGCTACAAGCTCTCAAGAGGGCGGTGGAATCAGGTTCTTTGCTGTTCAGAGAAACGGAACGGAAGGAGTGACTTGTAAAATTGAAAATAATGAAATAAAGATAACCAGTTACAGCGACTTAGTTTTGAAAGAGGGAGAAGAGTCCTATTCCGTTTTCATTGAGAATGGCGCGACGATCACATTGGATGGCGAAGTGGCGACAAAGAGCGTTAGCAATTTTGCACTGACCGATAGCAATTATCCGGGAACAGGAAAACCGAACGATCACTTGGGTTGGTTCACTTCCGATGCCATCAAGGACATGAGAGAATTTGAATAAACGAAACAGCTCGGGGCCTGCGCTTTGCGCAGGCCCCGATTTTCGTACTTTTTTCTTGCATACCCTCAAACGAAGTCTGACCTCTCATCCTCGGGATTCTTCGGTCGACTTCCTCAGAATGACGCGTCGCCCCGAACGGAGTCCCCCTTGCTTCCCCTTGTAGGGGAAGTACCCGCGCAGCGGGGGATAGGGTTCCAAACCCCTCAGTCACCTGCGGTGACAGCTCCCCTACGAGGGGAGCCAAGGGAACCCTCAAAAACTCCAATTTACTTTATCAGCGTAAACGTTTCATCAAACGGTTTGCGCTTTTTTTCGCGCAGTTCATAGCCCTCCTTGGGGTAGCCGACCGCAACGACATGGGGGATATGCCTCTCCTTTTTGAAGCCGAGAAGCTCCCTCAGTTTTTTCTCATCCCGTGCGCCCAAGATGCAGGTGCCGAGCCCCGCCGCCTCCGCCGCAAGGATGAGATGGGCCGTCAAAAGCCCCAAATCGTTCTTAATATAGGTGTTTTCTCTGAAAATCGAGCCGAATTTCATGATCCCGCCGCTCGCATCCTCGGCAACGACAATGAGGACCTTTGCATTTGAAGCAAACTTGTTCATGCCCATCGGCTGAACGGCCTTAGTAAACTCGGGCAATTTTTCACCCATGACGGCAATGAGCTGCCACGGCTGCGCGTTGCATGCGGAAGGGGCGAGTAGGGCAATTCTGCAAACTTCCCTTATCAATTCCTCATCGACTTCTCTGTCCGAAAACTCCCTGCAGCTCTGCCTGTGTAAATACAGTTTTTCAATGTCTGAAAGTTCCATTTGATTCTCCTTTGCCGCCGTGCGGCACCCCGCTTCAGGCGGGATCATTTTTGCTTTTTATAGATGGGGAGGAATACGCGGGTGTTCTTTTTGTATTCCTCAAATCCGTCCTTGCGGGACTGGTGTCCGTCGGCGAGCGGAACGCTCACAAAACAGAAGAGCAGGGTATTCGCAAGCGCCCCGCTAAGCAGATACCACCGCGTTGGCATGAGGCAGACTGCGGCAAGCCCAACGCTCCACCACATGAGAATCTCGCCGAGATAATTCGGATGCCGCGCATACTTCCAAAGCCCCGTGCGAATGAACCCGCCCGTTTTCTTTTTCCTAAAAATGTGCATCTGCACATCCGCCGTGCCCTGCAAGAGGACAGCGAGAAGGGAGAGGACAAAGAACACAATGCCGCCCGCATTGACAGGGGGCGCATAGATTGCTGTAAACACAGCGGGCAGGACGCATCCGTATACGACGAGGGTCGGGACGAGATGGATCCCGATCAGATTGATGAAAAAGTACCATTTCCCCGTCTTTTCCTTGAGCATAGTATATCGCCAGTCCTGATGTCCGAGCCCGTGGAAGGTATACGCCCAGTTCGCTGTAAGCCGCACGCCCCACATGCAGACGGCGATGAGAGGGAAGAGGAACGCAGCAGAAACTCCGTTTCCCACGCCGAATGCCGCAAGGATGACGATGGGCTGGACGCTCCAATAGGGGTCGTAGACAGAGGCGTTTCCAAAGAGTAGACTGAACAGGAATACAATTACAGTCGCTGCAACGTCGGCGATGAGGAGAGAAAGCCAAAAGGGGAGAGGGAGCAACAGATAGACCGCGATCCCTCCCGCCGCTGCGATCGCATAGACGAAGAAGAGCGCGGCATAGCCAAATAATCGGTTGTCTTTGATAGATTTCATATGTTTTTTATGGTTTTTTCAAAAAGTAAGATCTCAATTATGTATATTCCGACTTATGATTCATTGATTTCGAGCAATTCTTCACAGAGGCCGATATAAAATTCATATACACGTTCCCGTTTTTTCTTATTCCGCGAGAGGCCGATGATCTCCGAGTGGGAGGCCTTTTCGTCGAGGCAGTTTCCGCGGTAATTGGCAAAGCGGGAAGATTCCACCGTGACAATGCCGTCCGATTGCCCCTCCTTGCAATGGCGGGAGAGGAGAAGGGGGATGCTCAGAAGAAAATCATCCTTACAGCTCTCGATGGCGGAGGAAAAACTTTGGCAGTACACGCCGTCGAGGCCGCCAAAGGAGATCTCGCCATCCGATGATTGGAGCTGTCGGCAGACCGCATAGCTGTCGGGGTGTCTGTCGCGGCAAATGCGATACCACAGGTTGATCCAAAAGGCAATGAATTTCATGAGCCAACGCGGACGGCGATAGAGCCAGGTCGCGATGCCTGAACCGCGGTGCGGCGTGCACAGAGTGGTCAGCGAGGCGGCATGTTCCTTGAGGCCGAGGGCAGACAGGGCATATTTTGCGTCGAGCCCGCCCTTGGAATGGGCGATGATATGAACTTTTTCCGCTCCCGTATCCGCGAGGACCTTTTCGGTGAACGCTTTCAGCTGTTCGGCGTTGCCTTCGATCGTGCCGAATCCGTCCGTGTCGGCGGTGAACACGGAAAATCCTGTCTTTCTGAGCCTTTTTTCGATCCCGCCGAAGGCCTTAAAGAACAGGAGCTCCTTTACGATGATTCCGTGTACTAAAATGATGGGATAATGATTCATTCCAAGAAAAGGGCACGCCGTGACGGCGTGCCCATAATTTTTACTTTGCAAGAGAAAGTTTCGCCTTTTCGACGACGTTTTCGACGGTGAAGCCGAACTTCTCAAACAGCTTGGGAGCGGGGCCGCTCGCGCCGAACGAATTCATCGCGACGATCTCGCCCTTGTCGCCCGCGTACTTGTACCAGCTGTACGGGCTGCCCGCTTCGACGCACACGCGCGCCTTGACGGAGGAGGGAAGAACGCTCTCCTTATATCTCTCGCTCTGCTTTTCAAACTCTTCAAAGCAGGGCATGGAAACCACGCGGGCCTTGACGCCCTCCTCGGCAAGTTTCGCCTTGGCCTTGACGCAGAGCTCAACCTCAGAGCCGCTCGCAATGAGGAGAATATCGGGCTTTCCGTTGCAGTCCTCGAGCACATAGCCGCCCTTGAGGGCAGCAAGTCCGCTGTTTTCGTATTGGGGAAGGTTCTGCCGCGTGAGCACCAATGCCGTGGGGGCGGTTCCGTTCAGGGCAGAGATCCACGCCGCCGCGGTCTCCTTGCCGTCTGCGGGGCGGTAGACCTTCATGTTGGGAATGGAGCGGAGGGCGATGAGCTGTTCCACGGGCTCGTGGGTGGGGCCGTCCTCGCCGACGCCGATGGAGTCGTGGGTCAGAATGTACACGACGGGGATATTCATGAGCGCGGAGAGCCGCATCGCGTGTTTGCAGTAGTCGGAGAAGATGAAGAAGGTGGAGCAGTACGCATGGATGCCGCCGTGGAGCTGCATGCCATTCGCAATGGCCGCCATGGCGTGTTCACGGATGCCGAAGTGCATGTTTCTGCCCTCATAGGAGCCGGGGGCGAAGTCGCCGTAGGTGATGCTCTCCGTATCCTTCATGTTGGAGAGGTTGGAGGGAGCGAGGTCGGCGCTGCCGCCCATGAGGGAGGGAACGAGCGCGGCGATCTTCTGCAGGACCTGTGCGGAAGTCTGGCGTGTCGCCATGGGCTTTTCAAATTTGAAGAGGTCCTCGCAAGTTGTCAGATCGACGATCTCGCCCTTCATCGCCGCTCTATATTCCTTGGCGAGTTCGGGATATGCCTTTTCGTAATCTGCGAACATGGTTTTCCACTCGCGTTCCTTCTTCGCGCCGCGGCGGCCGGCAGTCTTGCAGTGCTTTAAGACTTCCTCGGGAACCTCGAAGGGGGCGCATGTCCAGCCGAGCTTTTCCTTGGTCTTTTGCAGATTTTCCTCGCCCAAGGGGGAACCGTGGCACTTGTGCGAACCCTCGAGCGGGGTCCCGTAGCCGATCTTCGTCTTGCAGATGATGATCGTAGGGTGTTTGAGGTCCTTCTGCGCCTTGCGGATGGCGTTCGAGAGCATGAGAACGTTGTCGGGATGATTGACGAGATCGACCTTGAGCACCTGCCAATTCTGCGCCTTGAAGCGGGCGGCGACGTCCTCTTTGAAGGTGATATCGGTATTTCCCTCGATCGTGATGTCGTTGTCGTCATAGAAGAGAATGAGTTTGCCGAGTTCGTGTGTTCCCGCAAAGGAGCAGGCCTCGTAGGAGATGCCCTCCTCAAGGCAGCCGTCCCCGCACAGGGCATAGGTGAAGTGATCTACAATGGGGAATCCTTCACGGTTGAACTTGGCCGCGAGATGCGCTTCGGCGACCGCCATGCCCACGGCGTTTGAATGCCC
>CANQUY010000092.1 GCA_947627125.1 uncultured Clostridia bacterium | reverse complement strand
CTTCCCCTCTTAGGGGAAGTACCCGCGCAGCGGGGGATAGGGTTGAACCCCTCAGTCACTGCGTGACAGCTCCCCTACGAGGGGAGCCAAGGGGCCCCAGCACTCCGCCTAAGAGTCCTCGATGACGCCGCTGTTGCGCCAATAGTCGGAGAGCATTTCGTCATATTGCCGCTTTGCGATCTCGCCCGCGTTCAGCATGTAATCCAAATACGCTATAAAGGCGGAATCCTTCGAGAGGTGACTGCAAAACACCCTCCCCGCATGCTTCCCCTCTTGCGGACGGTATCCCCAAAAGCCGCACAGGAGGGTGAGGCCATTGTCCGTATGAAAGGTCATTTGAAAATAGGGGGCCGTCCCCTCTCCCGTGACCTCGAGCTCGACCTCATAGGTGTATTCCGTCCAGAGGATCTCCGTCCCGTCCTCCAAAAACTGCACATAACCGCGCGAATTCGGCTGCTCGGATATGAGCTTGACGGATACGGCCGTAAAGCCAACTCCCTCAGTGACGGGTTCCGAAATCTCATGCGCCGTTAGGGCCTTGCAGGTGAGTTTTATCGTTTCGCCGACCTCATAATACGCTTGACCGTCGCGCGTGAATCCCCCCTGTATTCCGTCTGGGTTCATTTCACCCTGCCCTTCTCCTCCAGCTCCTGAGCTGCCCGGCGCGTTAGGGCCGATGTCCCCGCCGACCGAATCGCCCATATTGCCGCTGTTTCCGATTTCCCCCTTTCCGACGCTGAAATAGACGGACGGCGCCACGACGGCGGCGATCAGAAGGAGGGACGCGCATGCCGCGAGCACATGTTTCCACATGGAAGGACGGCGGGCAGAATTCCTTTCAAGACCCTGCATGACGGCCGCCGCGACCCTGTTTTTCCCCTCTTCGCCGAGAGAATTTTCCTCAACTTTATCCCGATAGTTCATGAATTCTTCTCCAAAATCTCTTTGAGCTTTTTCTTTGCCCGCTCGAGGCGTTTGCGAACGGCCCCGTCGCTCAACCGCACGAGCTTTGCGATCTCCTTGGAGCTGTACCCTTCAAACCAAAACAGATAGACGATCTCGCGGTCGATGGCGGAGAGTTCTTTGAGCTCCTCCGCAAGAGAGGGTGTTTCCTCTGCCCCTGCCGTGGGCTCTGCGGAAAGGGGAACCTGCCGCTTGCGCTTGCGTAAAATGTCCAAACTCTTGTTGACCGTGACGCGCAAAAGCCATGCCTTGCGCCTCTCCTCGGGGATCTCCCGCTGAAAAAAGGCAAGCAAAACCTCTTGCACCACGTCCTCCGCATCAAAGCGGTCGCGTACATAGTGCAGGGCAAGACGATATATGGTGTCGCCGTAGGTTTCTACGGTTTGCCGTACCAATTCGCAGTCTTTTTCCATTTTGTAACCGATTACACTGATAAAACGTTGCAGAAACCCGATTTGTGACACAGAATAAAAAAAATGTGCTCGCGGAGCAGCATGAGGGCAGGGCATGACTGCGTTGGAGGCCGCCGCGTCATTCTGAGAACGTTGCCCACCCCCCTACCCCCCTCCTCGGGAGGGGGCATGACTGCGTTCGGGGCCGCCGCGTCACCGCGCCCCGACGTTCCGATTACGTCACCCTGAGCAACGTCGAAGGGTCACCGCATTATAATAAGGTGATGGTTCGACTGCGCTCACCATGACGTGATTGGGAACGGCGCGGCGGGGCCATGCTGAACACGGGGAACAAGTATCATTTTTCCATGTCGAACAAGTCGTTCGGCGTGCATTCCAAAACGTCGCAGAGCGTTTGAAGGGTTTCAAAGCGAATGGATTTCGTCTTATTTGTCACCATATTGTTAAAATTTTGATAACTGCTGCCGACTTGCATCCAAAGCCAATACTTTGTCTTGTGCTTTTCTTCGAGAATTTCCAGAACACGCAATTTCATCTCATTTCTCCATTCTATAATGTTTTCATTATAGAATGAAAATAGACTTGACATGTAGACGTTTAGATTATATAATGAATTCATGAACAGCAGGGAAATGCAACAATATATCGACCATTTATGCGAAGCTCATATGGAATTGATGAAAGCAAACGCAGTCTGCGTGCAAGTGCCGAACTCCCGTCTTGGCGCAATTTTGAACAAGATAGAACAGGAATACAATGATGCGATCGCAATCGAAAAGGCGTTATATGTTGCGGAAATGACCGCCTTGGATCGTCTAAAGGAGGGCCGATAGGACGACGTGTGAACGTTGCCCACCCCCTACCCCCCTCCTCGGGAGGGGGCATGACTGCGTTGCACTCTCCCCAAAGAGGGGGCATGACTGCGTTCGGGGCCGCCGCGTCATTCTGAGAAACGGAGAAGGAACGAAGTCCGATAAATTAACCCGAAGAATCTCGCGGCGAAGGTCCGTAAAGCATGCGGCGAGATGCTTCGGTACAGCTCTTGTAGACTGCGTTGCACTCTCATTCTCAGCATGACGCCGCTTTACGGCATTCCCAATCACGGATCGCCGCAATTTTTAATTTTAAATTTTTAATTTTTCATTTCAAAAAACAGCGGGCGAGAGCCCGCTGTTGTAAAGTTCATGGGTTTAAGATTCAAACTCGTAATGGCAGTCGCTTCTCTGCGTCGGGGGCATCGTTTCACCCTCGCCCACATAGACTTTCCCGACGGTTTTGCCGTCCCCGTCGATCACTTTATATGCGCCTGTCTTGGGGCAGATATCGCCGCAGTTCAATCTCATACGCTTTCACCTCCATGCAAACAGTATGGCGGGCTTTTTTGAATTCATGCAACAATGCCCAAGACGTCGAGCCAGATACAGGCGGCGGTGAGCAGGATGAGATAGAGCGCGAACCACTTATAATTGGCCTTGGCAATGATCTTGAGCATGACCTTGATGGCGAAAAAGCCGAACACGGCCGCCGTGACGACGCCGATGATGACGCCGAGGGCCAAAGTTCCGCCCCCCTCCGCGCCGACCGCGGGCGTCTTGATGAACCCGTAGAGTTCGACGAGCACGCTCCCCAAGATGACGGGAATGCTCATGAGGAAGGAAAATTTGGCAACGTCCTGCGTCTTTGCCCCGCTCACCGTGCCAGCGACGATCGTTGAACCGCTCCGCGAGATCCCCGGGAAGAGCGCAACAGCCTGCATGAGGCCCATGGGAATTGCATTTCTCCAGCCGAGGTCCCTCTCCTTCCGCTTCGGAGATTTGGCGACAAGCTCGCAGAGGAGGAGCAGAAGCGCCGTCACGGAGAAGCAGACCGCAAGGAGCAGAAATGCCTGTTCCCCCTCGAACAGTGCGTCGATCTCATCGTTGAAGAGGATCCCGACAAGTCCAGCGGGAATGGTCGCGACGATGAGCATCAGGAGCGTTTTGAACGGCTTTTTGAAGAGGGCAAGAATGTCCTTGAAAAAGACGGTGCAGACGGCGATGAGCGTCCCGAAGTGGAGCATGACGTTGATAAAGGTCATGCTGCCTCCGCCGAGGTCGTACCCCATCACCTTCTGCAAAAAGACGAGATGTCCGCTTGAAGAAACGGGCAGGAACTCTGTGAGCCCCTGCACCGTGCCAAGTACAAATGATTTCCAAATGACTTCCCAAACACTCATATGGCGTCCTACGGATCAAGAATTGAGATCGAGATTGCTCAAATCGGCGTAGCGGTCCTCGTGAACGGTCGCGCTTCCCTTGGCGTATTTATTGATGATCTCCGTCTGCTTGTTGCTCGCATAGGAGGTGACCGCCGCCGACTTCTGCGCCTCGTAGAAGAGATTGGAGAAGCTCCCCTCGATCTCTCTCTCCGCAGCGTTGTAGCCGCCGAAGGGCTCCATGTTGTCTGCCGTGAAGGAGAAAGTGCAGTAGATGATATGCCAGCCGTAGTCGGAGGGAACGACGATATAGTTGCCCGCGCCCGCCGCACAGACGGTCTGCGCCGCATATTCAAACTCGGAAACGAAATCCGTCTTTTCGGGGGTCACTTCGTAGCCGAGATAGCTGTTGAGACCCGCTGTATCGGTATTATATGCGAAGGAGAGCTCGTTGATGACGGAGAAGGCCTTGTTCTCGTCGGTGTCGGCGACGAACAGGTTCTTTGCGTTGAAGCTGTTGAAATCGACCTTGCCTGCGTAGTACACAAACTTGGAGTAATCCACCGCGCCGTCCTTGTAGAAATCTGTCTGCGTATAGTAGTCGTTTCTCTTTGCGGTGACGACGGAAGTTGCAAAGCCCTCGTGCGCGAGGTAGCCCTCCATTTCGGCGATAAACTGGTCGATATTGATCTTATTGGGCTTTAAGGTGTATTTGCCGTCCTCGTCCTTCGTGACTTTGCCGTTATAGGTGTATTCGCCGATATAGTTCTTGAGGACTTCGTACTGCCCGTCTTTGCCTTCCTCCTGCTTCATGGAATCCTTGAAGAAGAGATAGGTCCTGTCGGCGTCGTTGCCGAGAGTACCCTTGTAGGCCTTGGAGTTGTCCGCGGCGTCGTAGGAGTGATCCGTTTCGCCCGTGAACCAAGTGCCGCGCTGGTCGGTTGCGCGCACTCTCTGGAGAATGTTCGCGCGCCATGCGAATTTATTGCCCTTTTGGTCGTTCTTGTCCATGCTGAGGTCGCCAAGGTCCTGCGTGTCCTTCGCGGAGAAGGGAAGAAGGATATTGATGACGAACCCGTAGCCCGCCTGCGGCGCCGTGAGCACGAAGGAACTGTCGGACATGCCGTCGAGCGCGTCGTCAATGTCGAGCGTCCCCGCCTCGAAGCCGTCTTTCTGGCTCTTGAGGAGGGAATTATAGGTATTCTCCATCCATGCGTCGTTCACGTCCTTCGCCGCATCCTCTTCAAATGCGTCGGCGATCTTGGTGATGATGGCAGATTCATAGGCGGATTTGAGCTGGCTCTTGAAGTAGCTCAGATTCTCGAGCTTCGTCGTATCCTCCTTGGGATCGAGCAGGCCGCTCGAACGGATATTGGTGAGGAACCTTGCATAGGCCTGCCTGCGGGTATAGGCCGTGGAGCCGTCCACGAACTCATAGCTGCCGAGCCCCGTTTCCGTGCCCGTGTAGATCTTATATTCCGTGTCGTAATAGTCCTCGTTCTCCGTTTCGATCCCCGTGGGCGTGGTGCGGACGGTTACAGTAGTATCGTCCTCGTCCTCTTCGTCGATAATGCTCTCCTCAATGGTGTCGAGAGAGCTGTTGAAGGAAACGCGGAGATCGTAGAGCGCCTTATCCGCCTCCTCGTCGCTGAGGAAATAGCGGAGGCCCGCGATCGTCTTGTCGATCTCGGTATCGCCCGTGGCCGCCGCCGTGTAGCCCGCGACGGTATAGGCGTTGCCGTCCTTATCGGTAAACCTCGCTTCCCCGTCCTCCTTGGCGGTGATGAAGAACACCTTCGCGTACTGTACATAGACCGCGCGGTTGATGAGGCTGTCTTTGATGGCGTCGAACGTGTCGCGGTACGTCCAGCCGTATTGGCTCATGACGTTGGAACCGCTCGAAACAAAACTCGCGACCATGTCGCGCTTATAGATATTCTCGGTCTGAATGACCTGCGTATAGTCTTTGAAGTCCTCGTTTTCGGTAATGTTGACTTCGGCAATCACCTGCTCGTAGTCCTTCTTCGCATCCGTCGTCACGAGATCGCACCCCGCGAGGAGTCCGCACGCCATGACCGACGCAACGGAAAGTGCAAGCGCCGCTTTTGTTTTATGCTTCATAGTAAATGCTCCGTCTTTCTTTATTCACCGCAGGATACCCCCACGATTTTCATACGAACTCTATTATAAACCATTTCGCAAAAATGTGCAAATCATTTTCGTGATAAACAGAGAAAAATCATGCAAAAGTTACGGCAAATTTCAAAAATTTCGTCATCTGGACCATTGTTTTTCCGCCATCGCCCAAAAACGGGAAGGAAAGTGCGGGCGAAGTTGTCATCTCAAGACGGAATTTTCCCTTGAACGCCTCCATCGCCGCCGCCATCTTTTCGCCCGCGAATGCGTCGAGCGAGGCGAACTCGAGCCGCCCGCCCTTGCCGCTCACTCCTATCTTTCTCACCCCCGCCTTCACGGCGTATGCCTTCATGAGGGCAATGACGAGAAGATTCAGCGTTTCGGGCGGCATGGGGCCGTAGCTCTCCTCCATCGAGGAGCACACCCTCCTGTAGTCGGACGCGCCGCCGATCTCTGCGATCTGTTTGTAGCAGTCCATGCGCCCCGCGGGGGATTCCACATACGATTCGGGAATGTAGGCCGTGGACTTGATGTCGAGCTCCACATTCTCCTGCCTGATGCCCGTGAGCTCTTCCTTCAGGATCTTGGAATAGAGCTCGTAGCCAACTTTGTCCATATGGCCGTGCTGTTCCGCGCCGAGGACGTTGCCCGCGCCCCTGATCTCGAGATCGCGCATGGCGATGCGGAACCCGGAGCCGAGCTCGGTGAACTGCATGATGGCCTTGAGCCGCTCGGAGGCGTTCTCCGTCATGATGCGATCGGACTTAAAGGTGAAATAGGCGTGCGCGAGGCGGGAGCTCCGCCCCACTCTTCCGCGGAGCTGGTAGAGCTGGGAGATGCCGAGCCTGTCCGCGTCGATGACAATGAGCGTATTCGCATTGGGAAGGTCGATGCCGTTCTCGATGATGGTCGTCGTCACGAGCAGGTCGTATTCCCCGCGGTAGAAGCCGAACACGCTCCGCTCGAGGGTTGCCCTGTCCATGCGGCCGTGGGCGACGCATATTTTGGCCTCGGGCACGATCTCCTTGAGCCGCGCCGCAAAGGTATGAATGCTCTCCACTCTGTTGTAGAGGACAAAGATCTGCCCCTTTCTCGCAATCTCCCGCAATATGGCGTCGCGGAGCAGCGTTTCCGTTTCCTCGGCGACATAGGTCTGCACGGGGAGCCTCGCATGGGGGGGCGTCTGAATGGTGGAGATGTCACGGATCCCCGAAAGGGAGAGGTGCAGCGTTCTCGGAATGGGTGTCGCCGTCATCGTGAGGCAATCGACGTCCCGCTTGTAGTTCTTGATCTTCTCCTTGTGCTCCACGCCGAAGCGCTGTTCCTCGTCGAGGATGAGGAGCCCCAAATCGTGGAATCTGACGTCCGAAGAGAGCAGTCTGTGGGTGCCGACGATGAGGTCGATATTGCCCGCCGCAAGGTCCGAAAGGGTCTTGGAGGCCT
>CANQUY010000091.1 GCA_947627125.1 uncultured Clostridia bacterium | reverse complement strand
CCCTACAAGGGGAAGCGAGAGCAGTCCCGCCTCGCGTCATTCTGAGAAACGGAGCAGGAACGAAGTCTTATGATCTAACCCGAAGAATCTCGCGGGGCGTTTGCAGTCGAACGTATGGCGAGATGCTTCGGTACAGCTTTCATGGATTGCGTTCTTACTCGCGTTCTCAGCATGACGCCGTACCCTCGCCCCCCTCGAAGGAAGGACGGACCCAAGGCTCCTCCTCGGGGAGGAGCTGTCACGTTGTGACTGAGGCGGGGATATTCTAAATTCCCCACCACAATTTTTCATTTTTAATTTTTAATTTTCAATTCCTTCTGACGTCCCCCCTTGACAACCCTCACAGCATATGCTATAATTGCGCTATAAGTTTCAAAAAATACAAGGAGAAACACTATGAGAGAATTCGATTTACTCTGCAAAGAATTTGAGGAAATGGACAGCGAAACGTACGCCGCACTGCTCTTGGAAAAGTCCGCAACGCTCGTTCCCGCGCTCTCGCTCATCTCCGCCAACGGGCTGAGCGGCATTGCCATTTTCTCCACCTTCATCTTCGGCGCGATCGCCGCGGACGGTCGGCTTTCCGAGGAGGAATATACCCTCGTCTACCCGCTCCTGCACGCCTTTTTCGGTGACAAAATCGACTATGAGTCCTGCAAAAAGGCCGTGAAGTCCATGCGTGCGGAGAGCAAGGACCTCAAGGATACCGCCAACGAGATGGTTGACGTGCTCGGCGAGCTCTCCGAGGACCTCAAGGACGACATCATTTTGGTCTGCCTCATGATCTGCAGTATCGACGGAAAGATCTCCCTCAAGGAGAAACAGTGGATCAAAAAGCTCATCAAGTAAACACGACGCCCCCGCGCCGATAAAAAAACGACGGCTATATGCCGTCTTTTTTATTTGCCCCCTCCCGAGGAGGGGGCAGGGGGGTGGGGCAACGATCCCCGCCCGCTCATCCTGCCCGCCCGCTCATCCTGACCCTGAGCGTAGCCGAAGGGGAAGGATCCCATAAAACCAACGGACTTCGTATGAGGCCCTTCGGTCGGCTTCGCCTCCCTCAGAATGAGCGGGTTGTTCCCGCCCTCACTCCTCTCTCTCGTGGAAGTAGCGAAGATACGCCCTGCGGCAGTAGTTGCAGACCTCGTCGTCGGTGGCGGGCGGAGCGTCGAAGGAGTACGCGCCGTTGACCTTCCAGCCGTTGAAGAGGGCGGGGCGGATGGCGTCCTCGGGGCAGGAGAACGCACACCCCATGCACCCCGCGCAGGACTTTCCGAACGTGGGTTTTCCGTCACATAAGTGTATATTTTTTTGCGGACAGACGCTCTCGCACTTGCCGCAGCCGATACATTTTTCGGTGACCTGAAAGTGTTTGCCGATGGCGGGCATCGCCACATGCTCGATGCGGCAGGCGAAGGAAACGAAGCGGCGGATGGGCCCGTTCTTGACGCGAAACCGCTGCATATGTGCGATTTTTTCTGCGTCGGCGGGGATCCGAAGTTCCAAACTGAGCTTCATTCTCGCCGCCATGCCGTCCGAATGGCGGAAGATGATATTGTAGGGCAGCACATAGTGGAATTCTCCATAGACGACGTATCCCTTCTTCTTCAGGATCCGCTTGGGGGAAATTCCCGACGCATTGTTGAGCTTTAAGGGCTCGCCCGACGTCCTCACGAGGTAGCAGGGCGTCTTTTTTTGTGCCTTATCGAGCGATTTGAGGAACTTGAGAACGGGCGCGGGGGCGTTAAAGCCGTGCACGGGATAGCCGATGACGAGGCAGTCGCAGTCCGAAAGATCCGGCCGCTCGGCGTCCTTGCGGATCGAGAAGAGGGCGGTGGAATGCCCCATCTCCTCCAATTTTTTTAACAGCTCCCCGCAGGCGAGCTTGGTATTTCCCGTGCCCGAGAAGTAGCAGCAGACGATCCTCATTTGTCTTCCTCAATCTTTTTCAGAATCGGCGTTTTGCCGTCTAAATCGTAACATATGTTCTCATTTTTTGCGTGGCTGTCGTACCAGACCTGCGCAATGTAGGGTGAAAATTTCGCCTGACGGTCGAAGTCCCACGGGGCGGGGCAGCTGCAGACGGGGCACCAGTGCCCGCCCTTTAAAACGGTGTAGGGGTTGAGTTCAAACTCGTGGCCGTCGTGGCATCTCCACTTGACGGGGGAATAGGGGCTCTCCATCTCCTCCGCAAGGCATTCGCCCCCGCGGAAGGCCGCCGCGCTCTTGAGATCTTCAACCGTCCACGCGGAGAGGGGCTTTCCGTCGTCGTAGCCGTGGGAGAGGAGCACGGCGTTTTTCTTCTCACGCATGGCGTCATAGTCGCCGAAATCGCCCTTCGCAATGAGCTTGACGTCCTTCCAGTCCGTGGGTGCCTCCTCCGTGCCGAAATAGGCGAAAACGCGCGCATAGTCGTTGGATTTTTTCCAGTGCATGGGGGCGTTCGGCGTCTTTAAGAGCCTGCGGAAGAGGAAGAAATGGATGAGTTTTTTGGGCACGATCTTGGCGAGTTTAAAGAGCTTGTGCCGCCGTCCTATTTCCTGCCAATACTCCTCCATGCCGTCCCGTTGGTACGAAAAGAATGTTTCAAGTTTGTCGCCGTCGTAGTACCACAGGCCGTGAAAGTTGCGTTGGGAGAGCCATTCGGGCTTGAAAAATTTCTCCGCCGACCCGCCGATCAGGCCGAATCCGCACTTGAAGGTGTCGTATCCCGTCGCCATGCCCTTCTTTCCCGCGCCGATATTGTAGATATTTCCCCAAAATTCGGGGACTTCTCCCGCGGAATCCCGCTCAATGATGCGCCTGATGAGATAGCCGCTGTCCCGCGAGCTCACCCACTCCAAGGGAGCGTTCACGCAGGTGTGGAACATGAGCCCGTCGCTCACGTTGTCGTTGAGCATGTTGGGGTGGAGCATGGCCGTCTGGCGGAGCACCGCCCATGTCTTAATTCCCCGCTCCAAGACGTACCGTTCCGCCCTGAGCTTGTGCATAGCGTAGGTGTCGAAGGGGGAGATGACGAGAGGGTCGCCCACTCTGCCGAAGGGGTGTTTTTCGTTGCGGTTGCCGTAGAGGGCAACGGTGGAAATGTGCACGAACTTTGGCTGGGGATCCGCTTCAAACACGGCGTCCGCAAGGGCCATGGTGCCGATGAGATTGCATTCCTCGCTCGCATCGAAGTCGTTGTCCGAGCGGGGCGGAATGACGGCCGCCATGTGAATGACGTAGTCCATGCCATTGACGAGCGTCCTGCATGCCTCCCTGTTTGCAAGGGAACTGCGGACGATCTCGATGCGGTTTCCGTACTGTTTTTTGAGTTTTTTTGCAAACTTATTGTTGCGTTTTCTCCATGATAGAAAGACGCGGACGAGTTCGACGTTGTTGAGTTCGAGCGTCGCTTTCAGGGCCTCTCTGCCCATATTTCCGCTGACGCCTGTCATTGCGATTTTCATATATCATTCCTCTTTTGCGTTGTTTTCCCCCGCCCCCTCCCCAAGGAGGGGGCGAAAGACTCTCGCTCCGCCCGCTCATCCTAAGCGTAGCGAAGGATCTCATAAAACCAACGGACTTCGTTCAAGGGGATTCTTCGGTCGGCTTCGCCTCCCTCAGAATGAGCGGTTGGCTTCCCGCCGCACGGTGGCCCATGACTTGCCCTGCCCCGCCGCGTCATTCTGAGAAACGGAGCAAGAACGAAGTCAAATGACTTTACCCGAAGAATCTCGCGGCGGAAGTCCGTAGAGCATGCGGCGAGATGCTTCGGTAGGGCTTTCGTGGACTGCGTTCATGTTCCCGTTTTCAGCATGACGCCGCACGGTGCCCCCCGCCGCACAGCGGTCCCGTTCAATTCTCCACAAAGTCCATCAAAATTTGGTTCTGCACGTACAGATATTCCTCTTTGATGGCCGTGCGGTCGCCGTTTTCCGTGAAATAAGTTGCATTTTTTTTGTAGGCGTCGGCAAAATCTTCCTTCCAATCGCTCCCGAACGCCGTCCTGTACTTCGCCGCCGAAATGCCCTCCGCCGTGCGCAGGGCCAGCATGACGAATTCAAACTTCGCGTCGCCCTCTTCCACCTTTTCGTTCTCGACGACGGGCAGAAACCCCGAGAGGATACACTTCATGTACTCGTCCAAATCAAAGGTGTTGGTGAACCTTCTCCCGTAGAAAAAACTGCTCGCCGAAACGCCGAGCCCGATATATTCCCCCCGCCGCCAATAGTTGAGGTTGTGCCTCGATTCATAGCCCTTTTGGCAGAAATTGCTCACCTCATAGCGCAAAAAGCCCTTTTGTTTGAGGAGTCCGTAGCCGAAATCGTAGAGAGAACGGACCTCGTCGCCGTCGGGCAGTTCCCCGTTCAGATAGTCGGTGTAGATGGGAGTGCCGTCCTCGGGCGTGAGGGCATACATGGAAATGTGCTTCGCCCCGCTCTCCGCCGCGATCTCAATGGTCTTGCGCACGTCCTCCTGCGTCTGTCCCTTGAGGCCGAGCATGACGTCCGCGGAGAAATTTTCCCCCTTCAAGAGGCTTGCGCAGTAGAGATAGTCCCTGACGTTGTGAATGCGGCCGATCTCCTCGAGCTGGGCGTCGATGGCCGTCTGGAGCCCCACGGAGAAGCGGTTGATCCCCGCTTTTTTGTAGGTCGAAATCTTGGTTTCGGAAACGGTCCCGGGGTTCATCTCGATGGTGATCTCGGGATCTTTGGAGAGGTGAAAACACTTGACGATCTGCTTCATCGCGCCGTAGATATACTTCGGGTCGATGACGGAGGGCGTGCCGCCGCCGATATAGACGGTGTCGAAAACTTCCTTTTCGAGCTCCTTGCCTCTGAGTTCGATCTCGTGAAAGAGGCAAAACGGAATGTGAAGATAGATCCCAGCCATGGGTACCTCGTAAAATTGAAAATTGTGGTGGGGGCTCCTCAGCTCCCCTTGGAGGAAAGGACGGCCCTTGGCTCCCCTTGGAGGAAAGGACGGCCTCTTGGCTCCCCTCATAGGGGAGCTGTCGCGCTGTCCTTGCGCGACTGAGGGGTTTTGGAACCCTATCCCCCGCTGCGCGGGTACTTCCCCTAAGAGGGGAAGCAAGCCTCGGCTCCCCTTTCAGGGGAGCTGTCACGTAGTGACTGAGGGGTTTTATTCCAACCCCAAATGCAACAATATATCTGCCTTTACCGAATCAAATTCCCGCGCTATCTGTAAATTTGAATAGCGCAAGACTGTTATACCCTGCTCCTGCAAAAAGGCGTCCCTTTGCCTGTCATATGCTTCGCCTTTTTCCTCAAAGTGTTGCGACCCGTCGAGCTCTATCGCAAGCGCCGCTTCATGGCAATAGAAATCAACAATATATTGTCCGAGAGGCTTTTGCCGAACGAACTTTTTCGGCAGGTATTTCAGAAAGGTGTACCATAATTTGCGCTCTTCTTTTGTCATTGCTTTGCGCAAATCTCTCGCATAACCTACTAATTTGTGTTTGTAATGAATCATAGAAAACCCCTTTGGCCCTTGCGGGCCACTTCCCCTAAGAGGGGAAGCAAGGCTCAGCTCCCCTTGGAGGAAAGGACGAACCCTCGGCTCCCCTTGTAGGGGAGCTGTCACGGCTGTCCTTGCCGTGACTGAGGGGTTCGGAACCCCATCCCCCCTTCGGGGTACTTCCCCTAAGAGGGGAAGCAAGGCGGACTCCGTTCCATGCTTCCCTTTGGCTACGGCTCAGAATGAGCGGAGCCTCTCCAGCAATACTTTTCCATATCCACGTAGCCGTCGGTGACCTCGACGCCCTCGGCGCGGAGGAGCCCGGCCTGCACGTCCATGCCGCCGAATGCAAACGCGGGCGCGAGCCGCCCCTCGCGGTTGACGACTCTGTGACAGGGAATGACGACGGGCGTGGGGTTGCGGTGGAGGGCGTTTCCGACCTGCCTTGCCGCTCTCGGCCGACCGATGGCATGTGCGATCATGCCGTAAGTGACGACTTTTCCCCGCGGCACGGTCTTTAAGTATTCATAGACGGATTCAGCGAATGTCATAGTAAAATTGAAAATTGGAGCATCCCCGCGCTCATCCTGAGCGTAGCGAAGGATCCCATAAAACCAACGGACTCCGTTCAAGGGGATTCTTCGGTCACTTTGTTCCCTCAGAATGAGCGGTTGGAGCGGCTCCCCGTTCCCGCATGCTCATGCTGCCACGCGCGCTCATGCTGAGCGCAGCGAAGCATCCCATAAAACCAACGGACTCCGTTCAAGGGGATTCTTCGCCTACGGCTCAGAATGAGCGGATTCTCCCTTATTTCTTATCCTTATTGGTCTTTAATATCTCCATAAAGACCTCGCTCGGGACTTCCACCGTGCCGATCTGGCGCATGCGCTTTTTGCCCTCTTTCTGCTTCTCGAGGAGCTTCTTCTTCCGCGTGATGTCGCCGCCGTAGCACTTGGCGAGAACGTCCTTTCGCACGGCCTTCACCGTTTCACGCGCGATGATCTTCCCGCCGATGGCCGCCTGCACGGGGACCTCAAACAGCTGCCTCGGAATGGCGTCCTTCAGGTTTTCGCAGAGCGTCCGTCCGCGCGGATAAGCCCGTTCCTCGTGTACGATGGTCGAGAGCGCGTCGCAGATCTCCCCGTTCAAGAGAATGTCGAGCCGCACAAGCGGGCTCTTTTGGTAGCCTGCGATCTCGTAGTCAAAGCTCGCATATCCCTTCGTTCTCGACTTGAGCTCGTCAAAGAAGTCATACACGATCTCGTTGAGGGGGAGAAGGTATTCGAGCTTTACCCTTCTCGCGTCAAGATAGGTCATGTCTTTAAAGGTTCCCCGCTTGTCCTGGCAGAGGTCCATCACGGAGCCCAAATAGTCGGGCGGGGAGTACACTTCCGCCTTGACGACGGGCTCCTCCATGTAGTCGATCTCCGAAACGGGGGGAAGATGGGAGGGGTTATCCACATAAAACTGCGTCCCGTCCGTCTTGTGCACGAGATAGGAAACGGAGGGGGCAGTCGTGATGATATCGAGGTTGAATTCCCGCTCGATGCGCTCCTGAATGATCTCCATGTGCAGAAGTCCCAGAAATCCGCAGCGGAAGCCGAAACCGAGCGCGACGGAGTTATCGGGCTCAAAGGTCAGCGAGGCGTCGTTGAGCTTGAGCTTCAAGATCGCTTCTTTGAGGTCCAAAAACTTGCTCCCGTCGAGGGGATAGATGCCGCAAAAGACGACG
>CANQUY010000090.1 GCA_947627125.1 uncultured Clostridia bacterium | reverse complement strand
TTAAGAGCAGATCGGAGTAGCCCGCAGTGAAGTCCTCCGTTTCCTCCGCCGTGAGCTGGCGGAAGTTCATGAGGGCGAGATAGTAGATCTGTGTCGCGCCCACTTTTTGGGCCTCCTCCGCCGCCTCTTTGAGCGCCTGTACGGACGGGCAAGCGGCGTTCACGACGAGCGTGAGATCCTCGGGAGATTCTCCCATCCTGTAGAAGCTGTGCATCTCGTTCATCCTGCGCATGAACTCAGAAACGTTGATGACAGCGGGAACGGCCGTATTTTTGAGTTTTTCCGTCTTGATTGTGATATTTTTCCCGTCGAGAGCTCTTTTGAAGAGCTCCTCGAGGTCGCTGTCGTTTCCGTTCTCCGCCTCCTTCAGTGCGCCTGCGACGTCAGCGTCGATACGCAAAAATCTGACGCGATTGGGATTTTTGTATTCGATATAGCTGATGAAGTGAGGATCGATATAGGTATCGCAGACAATGGCGTCGAGCCCTGCGTCCTTAAACATTTTAATATACTGCGCCTGCTTGTTCTCATCGGAAACATAGTACGCGGCCTGCGGTTCCTTGCCCTCTTTGGCGTCCTCGTCGCTCACTTCCTCGCCGAAATAGCTCTCGAGGGGCCGATATTCGCCCGAGATATTCTTGAAGATGATGATCTCCTTGACCTTTTTATAGAATTCCTCGTCCTTGATGCAGCCGAACTTGACAAAGGTGGAGATATCATTCCAGCAGTTCTCATACTTTTCCCTATCGTTTCTGTAGAGCTCGGTGAGCCTGTCCGCGACCTTCTTGGTGATATGCGCGGCGATCTTTTGTACCTGCCTGTCGTTTTGCAGGAAGGAGCGGGAAACGTTCAGGGGAATGTCGGGGCAATCTATGACGCCGTTCAAGAGCATCAAAAACTCGGGAATCACTTCCTTGATATTGTCGGCAATGTAGACTTGGTTGCAGTAGAGTTTGACCTGCCCCCGCTCGAGCTCGACCTGCTTTTTGACCTTTGGGAAGTACAAGATCCCCTTGACGCGGAAGGGATAATCCATGTTGAGATGGATCCAGAAGAGCGGTTCGTTGAAATCGTTGAAGGTATCGCGGTAAAATGTTTTGTATTCCTCTTCCGTGCAGTCCTTGGGCTGTTTCAGATAGAGCGGCTGGGTGTTATTGACGGGCTTGTCGTCCTCCTTGGGGTTGAGATAGATCTCATAGGGCATGAAGGAGCAATATTTGTTGAGAAGGGTGCGGATCTCGCTCTCGTGCAGGAATTCCGATTCCTCCTTTGCAATGTGCATGACGATCTTTGTGCCGCGGCCCTCCTTCTCGCAGGGACCAATGGTATAGGTGCTGTTGCCGTCCGAGGCCCAATGCACACCCTCTGCCCCCTCCCGATAGGACTTGGTGAAGATCTCAATGTTCTCGGAAACCATATAGGCGGAATAGAATCCGAGGCCGAAGTGGCCGATGATGCCATCTCCGCCCGCCTTTTCGTACTTTTCCACAAAATCTGCTGCGCCCGAAAAGGCAATCTGCGTAATGTACTTCTCCACTTCCTCTTCGGTCATGCCGATGCCGTTGTCCTCGACGGTCAAAGTCCCCGCCTTGTCATCCGTCGTGACGGTGATCCTGTACTGTTCTTCCGCGGCGGTATCGCCGAGTTCGGCAAGTTTCTTGTGCTTTGTGATCGCGTCCGAAGCGTTCGCGACGATCTCGCGGAGAAAGATGTCCTTTTCCGAATACAGCCATTTTTTGATGATCGGCATCATATTTTCGCTTGAAATGCGAATGTTGCCCTGTCTTTCCATAGCAGAATCTCCTTGATAGTTCTTTCAACCATATATAAACAGAAAAATCCGCCGTTAAGCGGATTTTTCGTAAAATTCAGATAAAATTATTTATTTTCGTCGTCGTTGCCGCCGAGGAGATCTGCGATCGAAGCGCCGCCGTAGCCGCCCTCCGTCCATTCTCTGTACTCGTCGCCCTCTTCGTACTCGCCGCCGTTGTTTCCGCCCCTTCTGTTGTTCTTACGGGGACGGCGCTGTGCGTTGTTCGCATTCTCCTCGCGCTCATGGCGGGGTTCATACTCGGGACGGGGCAGAAGAGCCTTGATGGAGAGGTTGATCTTCTTCTCTTCGGGCACGAACTTGATGATCTTCGCATCCACTTCCTCACCGATAGAGAGGACGGATGTGGGATTGTCGAGCCACTCGTGGGAGATCTGGGAGAGATGGACAAGACCGTCAATGCCCTTTTCGATCTCGACGAACGCACCGAAGGGAACGATGCGGACGACCTTGCCGTGGACGACGTCGCCCTCGGCATATTTTTCCGCCGCAAGATCCCAAGGCTGGGGCTGGAGCTGTTTATAGCCGATAGAAACCTTTCTGTTCTCGCGGTCTACCTTCAGCACTTTGAACTCGTAGCGTTGGCCGATCGTGAGCACGTCGGTAACTTCCTTGACGCCCGTCCAAGAGAGATCGGAGATGTGGGCGAGGCAATCGAACCCGTTCACGGAAACGAATGCGCCGAAGGAGGTGACGCGTTCGACTTTTCCTTCCACAATGTCGTCCACGTGGATGGAATCGAAGAACTCGGCTTCCTTCTGAGCCTTCAGAGCTTCGCGCTCGGCCTTTTCCGCCTCGAGAATGACGCGCTGAGAGGCAATGATCTCCTTCCTGCGTTCCTTTCTGATCTCAAGCAGTTTGAGGCGCAAGGTCTTGCCCTTGTATTTTTCGAGGTCCTTCACATACCCGGAGCGGATCTCGCTGGCGGGAATGAACACGGGATAGGTCCCGAGCTCTGCCGTAAGGCCGCCCTTGTTGAAGCCTGTGCAGACCACGGTGAACTCCTTGCCGCCCTCGATCTCCTTGACGAGCGCCTCGTCTTCCTTGATCTTCTTCAGGGCCTTTTCGGAGAGCCTCACCTTGGGGGTGATCTCCATGACCATGAGCTGGATCTCTTCACCGACGCGGGCCGCATATGCCTCGCGGCTGTAAGTTTCGCAGTCGATATCTTCCTTTGCGAGAAGAATTTCAAGTTTACCGGATGCGGAAACATAGATGCCTTCATCCGTTGCGGAAACAATATTGGCGGAGATGATCTGACCCTTCTTGTAGCGCACGTTTTTACCAAGGTCCTCAACGACCTTTTCCATCAGGTTGCCCTGCTGCGCTTCGGGTGCGGGCGCCTCCTCTGCCGCTGCTTCGGCGGGGGCTGCTTCCTCCGTTTCGGGTGCGGGCGTTTCCTCTGCCGCTGCTTCGGCGGGAGCCGCTTCCTCCGTTTCGGGTGCGGGCGTTTCCTCTGCCGCTGCTTCGGCGGGAACCGCTTCCTCTGCCACGGATGCGGGCGCTTCTTCTGCCGCCGCGACCTCTTCGGTCACGGGCGTTTCCTCGACGACCTCGGTCGTCTCCTGTACTTCCGCGTTGTTTTCTGCCATCTTGAAGAGAACCTCCTGAGTCTGCCAATCGGGAGTGCTCGCTCCCGCTATGATGCCGACCCTTTTAAAATTTTTAATAGTTTCATATTTGAAATCGTCTGCACTGCTCAGCCACAGAACGGGCCTCCCCTTTGCAGATGCAATTTCACTGAGTTTCGCCGTATTGCTGCTGTCTTTGCCGCCGATCACCAATACAGCGTCGCAGATTTCGGCCAATTTTTCGGCTTCTTTCTGTCTACAGACAGTAGTATAACAAATTGTGGGAAAAATCTCAAGTGTTTTAGGGTATACATTTTTAAGATTTTTTGCAATTTTTAAAAATCTTTGCTCCGAAAAGGTAGTTTGGGACACCAAAACCACCTCTTCCTCGCGAAAACGGGAAAAATCCGCCTCCTCGGACGAATAAACATAGACGGAGCCGTCGCACTGCCCCGCGATCCCCTTTACCTCGGGATGTTCGGGTTCCCCCGCAATGATGACGATCTTATGTTCTTTCCCCGCGCGAAAGACGATTTCCTGTGTGCGGCGGACGAACGGACAGGTGCAGTCAATGACACGGATGCCCTTCCTTTCGCACGCCTCAAAGATCTCCCGTCCCGCACCGTGGGAACGGATGATGAGCGAGGCTCCCTCGGGAACTTCTTCGGGGGAGGCAACAGTGACGATCCCGCGCTCCGCGATCCGCCTGACGACCTCGGGATTGTGAATGAGTTCGCCCAGTACATAGGTGTTCTCGGGGGAAACGGAAAGAGCGGTATCCACTGCCCTCTTCACGCCGGCGCAGAAGCCCCTGTTTTTTGCGACAATGACCTGCAACTATTTGTCCTTCTTCTTTTTCTTTTTTTTGCTTGCGAGAAAGGCCCGATGCTCCTCGCGGAGTTCATAGAGCTTGCTTTTGAGCTTTTCGTCCGCCTCGGCGTAGTCCTCCGCCGTCATGCGTTTGCCGTAGTACTCCGAGAGCTCCAACGGTTCGCCGAACACGACATGGGTCACATGGAACACATGCGGCCTGTTGCAGATGACGAAGGGAATGATGGGCGTCTTTGTCTTGATGGCAAGGAGCGCCGCGCCGCCGTGGAAGGGCAAAAATTCCTCGTCGGAAACCTTATTCCTCGTCCCTTCGGGAAAGAGAGAGAGCTTTTCCCCGTTTTTCAGAACTTTGATAGAATCCATCAGCGTTCTGACGTCAGAACCGTCCCGCATGGCGGGGATCCCGCCCACATGGCTCGCCCAATTCCCGAGGACGGGCGCGGAGAAGATGGTTTCCTTCATGAGATAGTGAATGCCCTCCCCCGTCGTGCGGGCGGGGTAAAAGACGTCCCAGATACAATAATGGTTACCGAAATAAATATATGGACCAAGACCGACTTTCTTATGCCCGTAGAGCTTGTACGGGTAAACGAGGAAGTGGACGGGATAAAAGAGAAAGCGCAATAAATTCATGACAGGCATGACATGCTTCCCCTTTTTGTTGGCGGGAAAGAGCAGTTTGCGCTTTTTCATGTTTTTTTCAAAGCGTTTCTGTTGCTTTTCCCTCTTCTTTTGTATCTTTTTTTGCTCTTTCAGCTCCTTTTTCGTCAAGGGAGCCGACTGTTCTTCTTCCGTCATAGTTTCTCCTGTATGATGCGCCCGATCGTCTTTACAACTTCATCGATCGTCATCTCCGAAGTATCAATGAGCACGGCGTCCTCCGCTTGCTTCAGCGGCGCGAACGATCTGTTCATGTCCTGTTCGTCGCGGCGGACGATCTCTTCCTTCAGCTTTTCATAATCGACCTCTGTCCCCTTGGCCTTGAGCTCGTCATATCTGCGCTTCGCCCTGACGTCGGGAGAGGCCGTGAGGTAGAATTTGAAATCGGCGTCGGGCAGAACATAGGTCCCGATATCCCTGCCGTCGAGCACGCAGGACATCCTTCCCGCAATCTCCCGCTGCTTTTCAACGAGGTGCATGCGCACGCTTGCATGCTTTGAAACGGTGGAAGATGCCATAGAAACAGGGTTCTGCCTGATCTCTTCGGAAACGTCCCGCCCGTCGAGCAAGGTTTTCTGCACGCCGTTTTCGTATACGACGTCGAGCTTGACATTCCGCATGAGATCCACGATCGCGGCCTCATCCTCGGGATCGACGCCCTCTTCGAGGACTTTCAGCGCACAGGCACGGTACATGGCTCCCGTATCGAGATACAATATATTGTAATCCTTGGCGATCCGCTTGGCAACGGTGGATTTTCCGCTGCCCGCGGGTCCGTCGATCGCAATGTTGATCTTCCCAGAAATGTCCTTTCGCAGCGACTTTGCGCCGCGGAGATAGACATGCGAGGGCGAAAGATTCTTCTCCACAAAGAGCATACAGCGGATGCAGAGCGGCAGGCTCCCGTCGATCTCGGGCTCCTGCGCCGAAAAGAGAGAACAGCTTGTAAATCCCGCCTCGCGCGCAGCTTTCGCAGGGTAATAGGAATGAATGTCCGACGTGCTCGAAAAGACAAGGCTGACGACCTCATCCTTTTTTAAAGAATTTCTGCTTTCGATCTGCTCTAAAAGCTCATATACCGCCTTTTGGATCTCCCCTTTCGTGTCGCAGGGGATCGTCGTCGCACCGCGGATAACAATCATAGGCTCCTCCTATATGTAAATAATGTTGATTGTAACAATGAAATTCAATTTGCCTTGAGGGCATTTCCCGCCGCATAGCCCGTGGAAAAGGCGATCTGCAGGTTGAATCCCCCCGTGAAAGCGTCAATGTCGAGCACTTCGCCGCAGAAATACAGCCCCTTGATCTTTTTGCTCTCCATCGTTTTCGGGTCCACTTCCTTCAGATCGACCCCTCCCGAGGTCACAACGGCCTCGTCGAAACCGCGGAGCGACGTCGGGATGAGCGGAAAGTTCTTGAGGGCGGAAAGCAGCCTCTGCCGCTCCTCCCTTGTGACGGCATTTGCCTGTTTTTGGGGTGAAATTTGGGCAAAATTCAGCACAAAGAGCCCCAAACTCGCGGGCAAAAGGCCGCGGATGACGCTCTTCATCTGCTCGTTCTTCCGCTCCGTAAAGTCCCGTATGAGCCTCTCATCGAGCGTCTTTTCGTCCAGCGCGGGCTTGAAATCGACAGAAAGGGACAGAGAATCGGGCGGCAGACGGTTGATGAGCGCGGAGAGAGAAAGGACGAGCGGCCCGCTGACGCCGTAGTGGGTGAAGAGAAGTTCCCCCATCTCTGAAAAGATGACCTTTTGTCCGCGCTTTGCGGTCAAAACGGCATTTTTCACCGAAACGCCCTGTACGGGCGTGAAGTCGCCCTTGAGATTGAGCCCCGTGAGGGAAGGCCTGCAGGGTACGACCGTATGGCCGAGCTCCTTTGCAAATTTCAGCCCGTCGCCCGTAGAACCCGTCGAGGGATAGGTGAGCCCTCCCGTCGCCACGACCGCCGCATCGCACAAAATCTCCCCATTTTTTGATACTATGCCACGCATAGTACTATGCAAAACGTCAATTTTCAAAATTTCAGTGTCAAATTCAAAGGTGGCGCCCGCATTTTTGCATGCCCTCTCGAGCGTCTTTGTGACGTCGCTCGCATGGTCGGAAACGGGAAACACGCGGTTCCCCCTCTCCACTTTCAGAGGTAATCCCTCGCTCTCGAGAAAATCCATGAGCTTTTGGGGCGGAAACTGATAGACGGCGCTGCGCAGAAATTTCTCCCCGTGCACCACATGCTGTAAGAATTCGTCGGGCGGACAGTCGTTTGTGACGTTGCATCTGCCCTTGCCCGTGATATAGATCTTTTTGCCGAGCTTTTCGTTCTTTTCGACGAGGAGCACCTCGTTCCCGTTC
>CANQUY010000089.1 GCA_947627125.1 uncultured Clostridia bacterium | reverse complement strand
CGTCGGGGGGCGGAATGAGTTTGACGACGGCCTCCAAAATATCGCGGATATTCGTGCCCTCCTTGGCCGAAACGCAGGGAGCCTCGCTCGCGTCCAGCCCGATGACGTCCTCGATCTCCGCCTTCGTTTCGTCGATACGGGCGGACTGAAGGTCGATCTTGTTGATGACGGGAACGATCTCGAGGTTGTTTTCGAGGGCGAGGTAGACGTTGGCAAGCGTCTGCGCCTCCACTCCTTGGGTCGCGTCCACAACGAGAAGGGCCCCCTCGCACGCCGCAAGGGAACGGGAAACCTCATAGGTAAAGTCCACGTGGCCGGGGGTGTCGATGAGGTTGAATTCATACTCCTGCCCGTCGAGGGCGGTATAGAACATGCGGACGGGGGTGAGTTTGATGGTGATGCCGCGTTCCCGTTCGATATCCATGCTGTCGAGGAGCTGTTCTTCCATGTCGCGCTTTGAAACCTGCCCCGTGAGTTCCATGATGCGGTCGGCAATGGTGCTCTTGCCGTGGTCGATATGTGCAATGATGCAAAAATTTCTCAAATTCCGATTCGGACATGCCATAGTTCTATTATAACGGTTTTTTTACGATATTGCAAGGATTTTACGAAAGAGAATTCTGCTCCCTTGGCTCCCCTTGTAGGGGAGCTGTCACGTAGTGACTGAGGGGTTTTTGGAATCCCTCGAAAGCCTTTCCTCTCGCCCGCCCCCTGCCCCGCGTCCCCCCGCTCATCCTGAGCGTAGCGAAGGATCCCCTCAAACGAAGTCCTCCTCTTGCCCGTCCCCGCGCTCATCCTGCCCTCGTAGCCGAAGGGGGAAGGATCCCATAAACGCACGGAAGCGTGTGTGTGCGGCGTCATGCTGAGAACGAAAGCGGAACGCAGTCCACGAGGGCTATACCGAAGCATCTCGCCGCATGTTTTACGGACTTTCGCCGCGAGATTCTTCGGGTTAATTCCCGCCCTCTCGTCCTGCTCCCTTTCTCAGAATGACGCGGCGGCCAGTGTCCGCATTCTCGTCCTGTTCCGTAATTTTTCATTTTCAATTCCCGTCCCCCGCTTGCAAATTTCAACCATATGTGCTAAAATCGAAACATGAGCGCCGACTTTTTGAAACAAACGCCCATCGCCCACCGCGGTCTGCATGACGGGACGAAGCCCGAAAACTCCATGCCCGCCTTTCTCGCCGCCATCGGACACGGCTACGCCATCGAAACGGACGTCCGTTTCACCAAGGATAAACAACTCGTCATCTTTCACGATGACGATCTCCTCCGCATGACGGGCGACCCCCGCCCCGTTTCCGAATGCACCTACGCGGACCTCGCGTCCTTGCCCCTCCGCCCTTCAATGCAGTCAAATATCGCACATATCCCGCTGTTTTCGGACTTTTTACAGGTAATCGGCGGGCGCGTTCCGCTCCTTATTGAGATCAAAAACATGCCGCATGTCAAGGGGAAGGAGGTCGCCGCGGCGATGTACGATCTCCTCAAGGCATATAGGGGAGAATACGCCGTGCAGTCCTTCAACCCGCTCTATGTCAAGGCGTATAAAGAGCTCTGTCCCGCGGCTCTCTGCGGCATTTTGGGGACGGCGGAAAAGGGCGCGGCGAAGGGGATAGAGGGGCATATTATCAAACATATGTCGCTGAATTTTTGGGTGAAGCCCGACTTTATCAGCTACCGCAAGGAGGACCTACCGCGAAAGAAACTTGCCCGTTTCAAGGGGATCAAGCTCGCGTGGGTGATCCGCTCCGAAGCGGAGGCCCGCGCCGCCCTCAACCACGTCCACAATATCATATTTGAAAATTTTTTGCCGTAGTAAAGGGGTATGGGCGGCCCCTTGGCTCCCCTTGTAGGGGAGCTGTTACGTAGTGACTGAGGGGTTTGAACCTCGCGGGCCCCGTTCCCTCATTCCGAGCCCCGCAAGGGGCGAGAGAATCCCGTAAAACCAACGGCGGCCTATGCTCCCGCCCGCTCATCCCGCCCTCGCTCGCTCATTCTGAGCGTAGCGAAGAATCCCATAAAACCAACGGAGGCCCGTGTGTGGCGGCGTCATGCTGAGAAGGAGAGCCAAACGCAGTCAATGAAAGCTGTACCGAAGCATCTCGCCGCAAAGAAAACGCCCCCGCCTCAGCATAAGCCACAGCCCCCCGTCCGCATTACCTTCGCTCCGTATGGCGCGAAAATCCAAAAAAAGGAGAAAAACCATGAATCGACAGGAACAGCGGGAGCTCGACGAAGAGCTCCTTCGGATCTACGGCGGTATTCTTTTCAACGCGCCGAACTTTCGGAAGGGGGAGCCGAAACAGAGCTCCTTCGACTTCAAAAATGCAACTTATAGCGCGATAAAGGCCGAATTTCAGATCGAAAAGGTCGCAGGCAAGGGGACGGATTTCGACCGTGCGCTTCGGGTGAACCGCCACCTCGCAAAACACCTCACGCACAAGGGGGACTATGCGTTGAGCCAAGAGAGCCGCACTGTTCCCTTTGACGCGCTTTCCCTGCTCCGCTACAGCTTCGGCCGTCCCGAGCATGGGATCAACTGCGCGGCCAAGTCGCTCATTTTGCAGGCGTGCTGTCTTGCGCTCGGCATCTATGCCCGCCGTGTCGGCCTCTACCCCGCTTCACCCTACGACTGCGACAACCATATCGTCTGCGAGATCTTCGACCGCGCCCGCGGGGCATGGATCATGCTCGATCCCACAACGGGCGGCTATGTTTCGAATGGGGAAAGGCCGCTTTCCGTCCTTGAAATGCGGGAGGAATTTTCCAAAAATGCGCACATATCTGTCGTTTTTTCACGACAAAACCCCAAAAATATTGACGCGCTCATGGAGCGGAATCACGCGATAAACGCCTATTATGCGAAGAATTTATTCTATCTCTCCGTCGTACTCGGGAAGGACCTCGGGTGCGCCTATCTCGTGCCCGAGGGCTTTGACCTTCGCCGCAGAAACGAACAATATGCAACTTATATGCTGGAAACGGCGCGAGCGCAGGGCATGGACGCGGACGCGATCGCCCATCTGGAGAAATGGAAGCGCGAGGCGGCATCCGAGGAATTTCCCCTCGGCGACCTCTCCCTCTGGTCCCCTCCCGCTTTCGCCCATACGTCATGAACACTTCCCCGTCTGCTCATTCCGGGTCTTTCGCTCATTCTGAGCGCAGCGAAGAATCCCATTAAACCAACGGCGGCCTGTCGCGGCGTCATGCTGAGAAGGAGAGTATGAACGTAGTCTACGAGAGCCGTACCGAAGCATCTCGCCGCGTGCTTTACGGTTGCCCCGCGAGATTCTTCGGGTCAATTCCCGTCCTCTCGTCCTGCTATCGTTCTCAGAATGACGCGGGGCTGGTTCCGTCGGTCTATGAGATCCGCTCGCTACGCTCGGGATGAGGCCTGTGAGGGCGGCGTCATGCTGAGAAGGAGAGTTTGAACGCAGTCCGCGAGGGCCGTACCGAAGCATCTCGCCGCGTGCTTTACGATTGTCCCGCGAGATTCTTCGGGTCAATTCCCGTCCTCTCGTCCTGCGTCCATTTCTCAGAATGACGCGGGGCTGGTTCCGTCAGTCTATGAGATCCGCTCGCTACGCTCGGGATGAGGCCTGAGAGGGCGGCGTCATGCTGAGAGAGAGGGGGGGGGTATGAACGCAGTCTGCGAGGGCCGTACCGAAGCATCTCGCAGCAAAGTACACGCCCCGCCGTTCTAATAGCGTCACCCTGCCCCGCGCGCATTCTTATTGCACTAAGCGCGGCACGAGCGCGTAGCGCGAAGTAGCAACGTCGAAGGGTCACCGCAGCAATAAGGTGATGGTTCGACACGCCGCAAGGACAGCGGCGGCTCACCATGACGTGATCGGAACGCCTCCAAAGTGCCCGCCTCAGCATGAGCGGCATTCACTAAGATAAAAAAGAGGGGCGGTTTTCCGCCCCACATGTTTAAAATCGCACATAAGTTGCAAATTTTACTGCCAATCGCTCACATTTACCCACTTGGAGAGGAATTCCGCCTCCTCGGGTTTCTTCTTCACCGACTGCGAAGCCGCCACGATGGGCAGGATCCGCTGGACGTATTGAATGGCCGTGTCCGTTTTCTCGCAGAACAGTTTCAAATACTTCTCCGCGAGTTCATCACGCTTCTGCAATTTGAAGATGAGGTACGTCCTCGCGGCGTCGGCCGAACCGTTCCCCTGCGTCGCGTGCGACCAGTCTATAATGTACGGCGTGCCGTCCTTCGTGATGATGACGTTGGAGGGCTGAAAATCTCCGTGGCAGAGTTTGTTGTGGCGGGGAAGCCCGTCGAGCCGAATGTGCAGGTCGTAACGGACGGTCGCGGGGAATCCGCTCGCCGAGATCTTGGCATGCATCTTGTCCCTCAGGTGCCCCAAAAGAGGCACTTTTTCTTTGCTCATTTTGATCTGCAAATCGACGAAAAACTCCACATATTCGTCGATTTTTTCGGGATTCCTCTGCATGAGTTCCTCTAACGTGTCCCCCTCGATGAACTCCCAGATGAGCGACCACTTCCCGTCGATGACCTCAACGCCGAGCACCCTGGAAATGTGGAGCCCCGTTTCCTCAACGCGCGCCTGGTTGAGGGCTTCATTCAGGATCCCCGCCTTGGAATAGGTTTCGTCGAAGGACTTGATGAGCTTGTCGCCGTCGCGGTAGAGTTTTTTGCCTGCGCTTTCATGAATCAATTCCATAAATTCCTCCAAATCGCGCGGGGAATTATCCCGCAATTTCTTTTCAAGAGCATTATACACCCAAAACGGCGGAAAGTAAAGCCTCGTTTTGAAATTTATGATCGTATTTTGTAAATACTTTTCGCCTCCCGCGCTCCCGCGCTCGCCCGTGCCCCCGCGCGCTCATCCTGCCCCGTGCGCTCATCCTGCCCAGCCCGCTCATTCTGAGCGTAGCGAAGAATCCCATAAAACGCACGGAAGCCCGTGTGTGCGGCGTCATGCTGAGAAGGGGAGTATGAACGCAGTCTGCGAGGGCTATACCGAAGCATCTCGCCGCATGTTTTACAGACATTCGCCGCGAGATTCTTCGGGTTAAGTCCTTATGACTTCGTTCTTTCTCCGTTTCTCAGAATGACGCGGGGCTACTGCCGTTGGTCTACGAGATCCGCTCGCTACGCTCGGGATGAGGACGGGGGCTGTGTTCCTGCCCCGACGTTCTGAATACGTCACCCTGCCCCGCGCTTAGACGTCAATAGAATGCGTGCGGGGCACCATGACGTGAGCAGAATGGCTGTGTGCGGGCCTCATAGACATGCGAAAGGGGGGAATTTCACCGATTTCTCCCTTTTTCGGAAAAATTTTCATAGAAAGACTTGTGTTTTCGTCCGAATTCGTGTATAATGGCATTTGGTAAATTCCGATAAATACAGGAGGGTAGTTATTTATGGCAAAAAAGTATTGTTACCTTTTCACAGAAGGCAACGCGAACATGCGCGAACTCCTCGGCGGTAAGGGCGCGAACCTCGCGGAGATGACCAACATCGGTCTTCCCGTCCCGCAGGGCTTCACCATCACGACCGAGGCCTGCACGCAGTACTATGAGGACGGCCGCCAGATCAACGATGAGATCCGTGCCGAGATCATGGAATACATCGACAAGATGGAACACATCACCGGCAAGAAGTTCGGCGACAGGGAAAATCCCCTTCTCGTTTCCGTCCGTTCGGGCGCACGCGCTTCCATGCCCGGCATGATGGACACCATTCTGAACCTTGGCCTCAACGAGGACGTCGTTGAAGTTCTCGCGAAGAAGTCGGGCAATCCCCGCTGGGCCTATGACTGCTACAGGAGATTCATTCAAATGTTCTCCGACGTCGTCATGGAAGTCGGCAAGAAATATTTCGAGAAGCTCATCGACGAGATGAAGGAAAAGAAGGGTGTGAAGCAGGACGTTGAGCTCGACGCGAACGACCTCAAGACCCTTGCCGAACAGTTCAAGGCGGAATACAAGTCCAAGATCGGAAAGGACTTCCCCTCCGATCCCAAGGAACAGCTCTTCGAGGCCATCAAGGCCGTGTTCCGTTCGTGGGACAACCCCCGTGCGAACGTCTACCGTATGGACCACGACATTCCCTACAGCTGGGGCACCGCGGTCAACGTGCAGATGATGGCGTTCGGCAACATGGGCGACAACTGCGGCACGGGCGTCGCGTTCACGCGCAATCCCGCCACGGGCGAAAAGGGCCTCATGGGCGAATTCCTCACCAACGCACAGGGCGAGGACGTCGTTGCGGGCGTCCGCACCCCCATGCCCATTGCCGAGATGGCAAAGGTGTTCCCCGCCGTCTACAAGCAGTTTCAGGATGTCTGCAATATCCTTGAATCGCACTACCGCGACATGCAGGACATGGAGTTCACCGTCGAGAACGAGAAGCTCTACATGCTCCAGACCCGTAACGGCAAGCGCACCGCGGCGGCGGCCATCAAGATCGCATGCGACCTCATCGACGAGGGCATGATCTCCGAGCAGGAAGCTCTCATGCAGATCGACGCGAAGTCCCTCGACATGCTCCTTCACCCTCAGTTCGATCCCAAGGCTCTTGCGGAAGCGGATAAAAAGGACGTCGTCGGCAAGGGTATCGCCGCTTCCCCCGGCGCGGCTGCGGGCACCATCGTGTTCACGGCAGAGGACGCCGTCAAGGAAGGCAAACAGGGCAAGAAAGTTGTCCTCGTCAGACTTGAAACTTCCCCCGAGGACATCGAGGGCATGAAGTTCGCACAGGGCATTCTCACCGTCCGCGGCGGCCAGACCTCCCACGCGGCAGTCGTTGCCCGCGGCATGGGAACCTGCTGCGTTTCCGGCTGCGGCGACATCAAGATGGATGAAGAGAACAAGCAGTTCACCTTAGCCGGCAAGACCTATCACGAGGGCGACGCGCTCTCCTTGGACGGCTCCACCGGCAAGATCTACGATTGCCTCATTCCCACCGTTCCCGCAGACCCCAACAGCGGCTACTTCGGCAGGATCATGGAACTTGCAGACAAATACAAGTCGCTCGGCGTCCGCACCAACGCGGATACGCCCAAGGATGCAAAACAGGCGGCGGCGTTCGGCGCACAGGGCATCGGCCTCTGCCGTACCGAGCACATGTTCTTCGATCCCGCAAGGATCGGTGCATTCCGCGAAATGATTTGCGCCGACACCGTGGAGGAGAGAGAGAAGGCGCTCGCCAAGATCGAGCCCATGCAGCAGGCAGACTTCGAGGGCCTCTTCGAGGCGCTCGGCGGCCAGCCCGT
>CANQUY010000088.1 GCA_947627125.1 uncultured Clostridia bacterium | reverse complement strand
CCTTCTGAAGATCGCAGGCGCAGACCTCACCAAAGAGGAAACATTTGCGGCCGCCATGGAAGAATTTGAGGACGCCTTGAAACAGTTCGAGTCCCTCGACTAACCCCCCCAATGCCCTTTGGGAGGGCCCGAACGGAGTCATGCCCCCTCCTTGGGGAGGGGGGGGTAGGGGGGCGGGGACATTCTCAATCACGCCCAACATTTTCCCCTCATCCGTCACGGCTACGCCGTGCCACCTTCCCCCCAAGGGGAAGGCTTCAGCCCTTTTTGAGGAGGCGGGGGAAACTCCACTTTTCGTCACATAACCTAAGAAATCGCCCCACAGAGGTAACCTATGCCGAACAATCAGATGCCGCACAATATGGATGCGGAGCGTGCGCTCCTCGGATGCGTGCTCCTCGACGAGAGCATCCAATCCGACCTCTTAGAACGCCTGAACGAGGAGGACTTTTACGATGAGGCTCACCGTCTTATACTCGCCGCGATGAAAGCGATCTATGCGGGACACAAGACGGTGGATGTCGTCACGCTCACCGACGAGCTCGACCGCGAGGGGAAGCTCGAACGCGCGGGCGGGCTCCAAAATATCACCGAGCTCTCCGCCCTCGTTCCCTCTGCCGCAAATTATAAGCAGTACTTAGAGATCGTGCGGCGGGATTCCGTCAACCGCTTTCTCATCCGCGCCGCAGCCGACATTGCGGAGAACAGCGCGAAGAGCCCCGAGGAGCGCGACGCCATTTCCTTTGCCGAAAAGCTCGTGTATGATATCTCTAAGCGGGAGGATTCTGGCTCGCTCGAGGGTCTTGCGGACGGCGACGTCATCGAAGAGGTCATCTCCAAGTTCGAGATGATCCAGAACGATCCTTCCTCCTGCCGCGGCCTCGAAACGGGGTTCCGCCATCTGGACAGGATCACGAATGGATTACAGAAGTCCGACCTCATCGTCATTGCCGCCCGCCCCGGCATGGGCAAGACGTCCCTCGCAATGAATATCGTGGAGAACGCCTGCCTCAGAAAGGGCAAAGTCGCGGCGGTCTTTTCTCTCGAAATGCCCCGCGTCCAGATCGTGCAGAGGCTCCTCTGCGCATATGCGGGCGTGAGCATGTCGAACGCGCTCTCGGGCAAACTCAACGGCAAAGATTGGAAAAATATCATGCGCGCGAGCGATAAACTGAGGCAGAGCAAGCTCTTCATCGACGACAGCTCCCGCGTGACGCCCGCCGAGATCCTCTCCAAGTGCCGCCGCCTTGCGTCTGCCGAAGGAGGGATCGACCTCATCATGATCGACTATATCCAGCTCATGGGCGGGGAGGAAAAGGGCAAATCGAGCCCCGAAAACCGCCAGCAGGAGATCGCATCCATCACCCGCGACCTCAAGATCATGGCCAAGGAACTCAACGTTCCCGTCATTGCCCTCTCGCAGCTCCGCCGCATTCAGACCAAGGAGGCCCAGCTCTCCGACCTGAGGGAGTCGGGCGCGATCGAGCAGGACGCCGATATCGTCATGTTCATCAACCGTCCCGACGTCGGCGCAACGCCCGAGGAACTCGCCAAGGGCAAGATCGTCAAGGGTGCGGCGGAACTCGTCATTGCCAAGCACAGAAACGGCGAAACGGGGCGCATCCAGCTCCGCTTCCTCGGCGAACAGACAAAGTTTGTCGACGTGGAGGCGCAGGGGGAACCCGAGGAGCCGCCCGAATACAGGAAGAAGCCCGATTTCGGCGAAAATCCCACTGCCGAAGAGGCGTTCGGGGGAGAGAGCGGGATCCCCATGGACGATTGATATGGAAACGCAAATTTTAAGCTGTTCGCGCGGATGGCTTGAACTCGCAAAGAGATATATCGAAGAGGGGGAAACCGTCGCTTTCCACACCGAAACGGTGTACGGTTTGGGCGCGAACGCCCTTTCGGACGAGGCCGTTCTCAAGATTTTTGAACTCAAGGGTAGACCTTCCGACAATCCGCTCATCGTCCATGTGCATCGGGAGTACGATATTTCGCACCTCATTGATAGCGAACCGCCCTACGCGGCGGCGCTCCGCACAGCCTTTCTCCCCGGGCCGCTCACAATGGTGTATCCGTCCACGGGGAAAGTTTCAAAATATGTTTCCTGCGGGCTCAACACCCTCGCCATCCGCGTGCCGTCCTCGCCGACCGCACAGGAATTTTTGAAGTGCGTCAACTTACCCATTGCCGCCCCGAGCGCGAACCTCTCCAAGCACGTTTCGCCCGTCACCGCACGGCACGTTTATGACGATTTTAACGGCAAGATCCCGCTCATTCTCGACGGCGGGGTCTGCAGCGGCGGGATCGAAAGCACGGTTTTGGACTGCACGGGGGAAGTTCCCCAAATCTTGCGGGAGGGCCTCGTGACGCGGGAGATGATCGCCTCCGTCGCGGGGGAGTGCGGCGTCTACCATGCCCAAAAGGGAGAAAAACCCAAGAGCCCCGGCATGGCGTATAAGCACTATTCTCCCCGCTGTAAGACGGCGTTTTTCAACGAAAACCAACTCGGCGAGGCCATTTCGCTCTATAGTGAGGCAGAAAAAGAGGGAGAAACTCCCTGTTTTCTCTGCGAGAGCGATGTCTGCGCCTTACTGCACGGGTTCCGCACGCTCGATTTGGGCGGGACGGGCGAAGTCATGGCGCAGCGTCTTTATGACCTTCTCCGCAAGGGGGAAAAGAGGGCGACCCTCCTCATCGGCATCGAACCCAAGGAAAAGGGCGGCGTGATGGCGGGCGTGCGCAACAGAATGCACCGCGCATTCGGGGTGGAACATGGAACAGAAGAAAACTGAACCCAAAAAGAAAACCGAACCCAAAAAGAAGATCCTTTTCGTCTGCACGGGGAACACTTGCCGCTCCCCGATGGCGGAGGCCGCCCTTCGCAAGGAACTCAGAAAGAAGAAGATCTCGGGCTATGTCGTTTCCTCCGCGGGCATTCATGCCGAAAAGGGCAGCACGCTCAGCCCCAACAGCGCACAGGCTCTCGCCGAGGCGGGGATCCCCGTCAACAAGACGTTCAAACCCCGCCAACTGACGGAAAAGATGCTGCAGGAGGCGTACATCGTCATCACCATGACGGAGGCGCAGACGAAGCGGCTCAACTCCAAAAATGTGACGAGTTTTTACGCGATCGCGGGGAAGGAGATCCCCGACCCCTACGGACAGGGCATCGACGTCTACCGCATGACCCTCCGCGCCATCCGAGAAGTCATTCCGCTCATCATCAAGACGTGGTGCATGGGGTAACCCGCTCATCCTGACCCTGAGCGTAGCCGAAGGGGAAGGATCCCCTTGAACGAAGTCCGTAGGTTTATGAGATTCTTCGCCTACGGCTCAGAATGAGCGCCTTTGGCAGTAGGAGGCGGGATTCCTTGGCTCCCCCTCGGGGGATAGGCAAGAGAGAGCCCCTTGGCTCCCCTCATAGGGGAGCTGTCACGTAGTGACTGAGGGGTTTTGAATCCTCCGCTCCGCCCCGCGTCATTCTGAGAATGTGAGAAAGAACGAAGTCCGATAACCTAACCCGAAGAATCTCGCGGGGCATTTCATGGACGATTGTGCGGCGAGATGCTTCGGGTCGAGTTTCGCAGACTTCGTATAACACCTGTTCTCAGCATGACGCCGCACAACGAAAGCGAAGTATTTCTTTATAATGATTCAAATCAAAACGGAGCATATCATGAAAATAGCAGTTGCATGCGACCACGGCGGACTTGCCTTAAAGAATGCCATCGTTCGCTATCTCAATGAAAACAACTATGAAGTCGAGGACTTCGGCACGACGACCGATTGTTCCTGCGACTATCCCGACTTTGCGCTTCAGGGCGCGGAAGCCGTCGCGAGGGGAGAATGCGACAGAGGCATCTTCATCTGCACGACGGGCATCGGTATTTCCATCGCGGCCAACAAGGTCCCGGGGATCCGCTGCGCTCTCTGCACGGATGCGACCTGCGCGCGGCTCACCCGCGAGCACAACGACGCGAACGTCCTCGCCCTCGGCGGCGGGATCGTCGGCGTCAACCTCGCCATCGACATCGTCAAGACCTTCCTCGCGACGGAATTTTCCCATCTTGAAAAACATCAGCGGCGCATCGACAAGATCGCGCTCATCGAAAAGAAATATCTGAAATAATTTGAAAGGAGGCGGGGCATGCGGAGCAAGGCCCTGCGGGATAAGATCGTGGAATCTCTCACATCCGTTCTCCCGATCGCACTCATCATCACGATCCTTGCCGCCACGGTCGCGCCGCTTGACACGGGCACCTTTGTGCTCTTTCTCGGCGGGGTCGTGTTCCTCATCCTCGGCATGGGAATGTTTACGCTCGGCGCGGACATGTCCATGCTCGTCATCGGCGAGAATATCGGCACGGCCATGACGAAATCGCGGAAGATCTGGCTCATCGCCCTTCTCTCCTTTGTCATCGGGATCATTGTGACGGTCGCCGAGCCCGACCTGCAGATCTTGGCGGGGCAGGTCCCGTCGCTGGCGCAAAAGACGCCGCTCGGCAACTATCTCCTCATTCTCACCGTCGCGGCGGGAGTGGGGGTGTTTTTGCTGATCGCAATGCTCCGCATCGTATTTCGCATACGGCTCTCGTGGCTGCTCATCCTCTTTTATGCGGCGGCGTTCGTGCTGAGTATCTTTGTCGCGCCCGACTTTTGGGCGGTTTCCTTTGACGCGGGCGGGGTGACCACGGGTCCCATGACTGTTCCCTTCATCATCTCCCTCGGCGTCGGCGTGTCGTCCATCCGCAAGGACGGCGAGAGCGATTCCTTCGGCCTCGTCGCCCTCTCGAGCGTGGGGCCCATCATCGCAGTGCTGACGCTCGCCATCGTCTTTCACATCCACGACGTCCCGTATACGATGACGCCGCCCGTTTCCGTTGAAACCACGCGGGAGGCCCTCACGGAATATCTCTACGGCCTTGCGGAACACAGCGGCGAGGTGGGGATCGCGATTTCGCCCATCGTCGTGTTCTTTCTCTGTTTCCAGCTCATCACGCGCTCCATCGGGAAGCGGCAGCTCGTACGCATCTTCGTCGGATTTTTGTATACCTTTGTCGGCCTCGTGCTCTTTTTGACGGGCGCAAGCGTCGGATTTATGCCCGTGGGCGTCGCGATCGGAGAGATCCTTGCCTCCAAGTGGGGCGGTTGGCTCCTCATTCCCGTCGGCATGCTCCTCGGGTATTTTATCGTTGCGGCTGAACCCGCCGTGCACGTTCTCAATAAGCAGGTCGAGCGGCTCTCTGCGGGTGCGATCCGCGCAAGCGCCATGAAAAAGGGGCTCTGTATCGGGGTTTGCATTTCCTTGGGGCTCGCCATGACGAGGATCCTCACGGGGATCAATATCATGTGGATCCTGATCCCCGGCTACGCAGTCGCGCTCCTTCTGACCTTCTTTACGCCTCCCATGTTCACGGGGATCGCGTTCGACTCGGGCGGCGTTGCGAGCGGCGCGCTCGTTTCCTCCTTTGTCCTTCCGATGGCAATCGGGGCATGCACCGCCCTCCACGGCGGGGCGGCCGATTTTGTCATGACGGACGCGTTTGGCTGCGTCGCCTTTGTCGCCCTCACGCCGCTCATCTCCATCCAGATCCTCGGCATTCTCTATAAGATCAAGACGAACAGGATCAAAAAGACTTTCCTCGCCGTGGACGACAGGATCTTGCTGTACGAGGTGGACTGAAATGGCCAAGAAAACTGCGATCTTACAGCCCGTCAAGGCCGTTGCGACGGCCATGCACATCATGAAACAGCCCGAAAAGCCAAAAAGGGTCAACCGCCCCAAACTTCTCATCAGCATCGTAAACCGCGGCAGCGGGCGGAAGGTGAAGGGGATCGTCGATGAGCTCTCCGTCGCGCTCAGCTTTACGTTTACGGGCTACGGCACCGCCTATTCGGCCCTGCTCGACTACCTCGGCATCGGCGAAACGGAAAAGACCATTGTGTTCTCCATCATTCCCGAGGCGGACGAGGAGAGCGTCATGAAGGAGCTCCGCACCCAGATGTCCCTCTATCTCGCAGGCAAGGGAATTTCGTTCACCGTCCCCTTGGCGGGGATCTCACAGAAGGTCGCGGACGGGATCCTCGGGGCGGCGTCCCATCAGGAACAGGAGGAGAAAAGGATCATGAAACATGAGGACAGAAAATACAATCTCGTCATCGCCGTGGTACGTTCGGGGAATGTGGACGACGCGATGGAAGCTGCCCGCAGTGCAGGGGCTTCGGGCGGCACCGTGATCCGCGCCCGCGCAACGGAGAACCGCAAGGCGGAACAGTTCGTCGGTATCACCCTGCTTGAGGAGCAGGAAATGCTCATGATCCTCACGAAGAAGGAGCACACGCAGGCCATCATGGATGCCCTTTCGGAGAAAGTGGGGCTCAAAACGTCCGCCTGCGGGGTCATCTTTGCGCTCCCCGTCGATCGGACGGCGGGCATCTCGGCGGCGGACGAAGAGGAAACGGAAGTTCAGACAAAGAGGGAAGGGAACGATGATTAGACGCATTCTTGCCATCGGCGGGGGAGAGATACGGGAGAGGGAAACCCTTACGATCGATGCATATATTGCCGCAGAGGCGAAGAAGATCGCGGGGGAAAGACGCGCCTGCGGGCTCTTCATTCCCACAGCGAGCCATGACTGCATGCCCTATTACAACACCTTTCACAAGGTGTATACGGGAATATTCGATATTAAAACAGACGTTGCCCTCACCGTGAACCGTGAATTCGACATGGAGAAGATGAAGGGCAAGTTTGAAAAGGCAGACTTTCTCTATATCGGCGGCGGCAACACCGTCTATATGCTCGAGCAGTGGAAGGCGACGGGGCTTTTGGGCCTCATTCGGGAGGCATACGAGAGGGGAGTGTTCATCGTCGGCCTCTCGGCAGGGGGGATTTGCTGGTTCGAGGATATGTATTCGGACTCCGTCGTCGAGGGCGAATACAAAATGTACAGGGGGCTCGGCTGGCTGAAAGGAAAAATTTCTCCCCATTACAATGAAAGAATGCTTGACTTTGACGAAATTGTGAGGTATAATAGATTTTGCGCTTGGGGCGTTGAGAACAATGCCGCTGTGGAATTTGCAGACGGCGAGCCCGTCAAAACGGTATCGGGCGGCGGGAAAGTTTGGCTTCTCGACGGCTCCTCGGGCGAAAAGATCGTCAAGACCGAATTTTCGGCTTGATCTGCGGGGATTTATCTCCCGCTTCGGCAGCTCCGCCGTATCAAAATAGGAGCAACATGCGGATGTGGCGAAACTGGCAGACGCGCAGGTTTCAGGTTCCTGTGGGAGACCATGCAGGTTCAAGTCCTGTC
>CANQUY010000087.1 GCA_947627125.1 uncultured Clostridia bacterium | reverse complement strand
CGCACTTTGTCCTCTTCACCCGTGCGGGCAGGGAGATCGGAGTTGCCGCCACCAAGAGTTTCAACGCCCAGCTTGCCGTTCTCTACTCCGTTGCCGTGTCGCTCGCCGCGATCCGCGGAAAGAGGGCCCCGACGCAGAACGGTTTCGCCAAAAAGGCGGAAAGGACGATCGAGATCTCCGAGAGTGTACGTAGCTGGGTCCCATACTTTGTCGGAGCGCAGAGCGTCTATTTCATCGGGCGGGGAGCCGATATGTGCGCCGCGCTTGAGGGAAGCCTCAAACTCAAGGAAATTTCCTATCTTCCGAGCGAGGGATACGCGGCGGGGGAGCTGAAGCACGGCACGCTCGCCCTTATCGGGCCGTATACGCCCGTCGTCGCCATCATCACGCGGCGGGATATTGCCCAAAAGACAATGAACGCCGTCCACGAGGCCTATTCCCGCGGCGCTAAAATTTTTCTTGTCACCTGTTTTGAGGAGTTTTGCGGAGAAAAGGAGATCACGGCCTCCGTGCTCATTCCCAAGTGTCCGTCCGAATTTTCACCGATCTTATCCGTCATTCCGCTGCAGCTTCTTGCCTATTATACCTCCGTCGCCCGCGGAAACGATCCCGATAAGCCCCGCAATCTCGCCAAGAGCGTCACGGTGGAATAGAAAACGCCCCCCCCCGCAAGGGAGTCGAAACATAGAAGTGGTATGTTGCTATATGCCACTTTTATTTTGTTGCGAAAGTTGATAGCTTTCCGCGATACAAAACTTCGTATCTGTCTTATTTCGGCAGACACGCCGCACGTTTTCTTTTATCTGCGTCACAGTCGCTTGATTTTATTTCCGCTTTCTTATATAATCAATGATAAGAGTCTGACTATGATAAACTTGATTTGCAAATACAGAGAATTGTCGTTTGAGCAAAAGACGATATGGAAAACCATCATCGGCTTGTGCTTTTCGGCCGTTCTCGCTTGCGGCAAACTCATTATCGGACTTTTTACGGACTATAATCTGGTGATTATCGCCGTCTACACGTTCGGCTTGCTGCTTGCAAAGTTCCAGTGTGTTTTGGGCGTTAAAACGGACAAAATGTCGTTTGAGAGGCGCAATCTTCTCACCGCCGTGTTTCTCTTTTGGGCAAGCGTCATCTATATCGGCTTTATGAGCAGTATGTTCTTTATCGAGCGCAGGATCAAGAACAACGGGCTCCTCTATGTTTTAATTCTTGCCTTTATCTCTTTTTGGGAGCTTGGTTTTGCGATCGCAGGGCTGATCCGTACAAAGAATAAGGGGCATTATTATCGCAGTATAAAGATCATAAATTTCTGCGTTGCCTTAATCGCGATCCTGACAACGCAGATGTCAATTTTGAATATGCAAACGGAAACGGGCGTTGTAAGCATTGCCAACGCCTATTCGGGTATCGGCGTGGGGATATTTATCGCACTTTGTGCCGTTTATATTCTGATTGCGCCCAAAACGAGTATTATCGACCGTGAGCACAATGCGTTTGTCCTTACGGAAACAGAAAAGAATCATTTGATCGACATGCGCGAAAGCAAAGCGGAACTTATGCTTTGCCGAAGCGTTGTTTACGGCGATTATATCTATCGGGCGACGGTTGAAAACAATACGGTAGACGGAAACATTGTACGAGGCAGGTCCCTTTGGAAGCGCATGCATATTGTATGGAAGATTTTGTGTTGCATTCTCTCCGAGATCCTGCTTTTCGTTTGGCTGATCGGGCGGGGGATCCTCTTTTTACGTTCTATCAACTTACCCCGCCGTTTGCGTCTGTTGATGCAAAAGAACGGCTTTCAAGCCATCGAATGAAAGAAATTGAATTTTTCCAAGAAAAAACGGTTTGACGAGTTGCCAAGCCGTTTCTGTTTTTTTGATAGAATTTTTTGGTTCTCCCTCCCAAGGGGGAGCGGAGGGGGAAATTTATCCGATCCTTCTCACAAAGGGGTGGTAATCGAGGATCGTTTCGATTTCATCGAGGGCGTCGGCGGGGATCTCGAATCCGCTCGCGGCGGCATTGCTCTCGAGCTGTTTTTCCCTGCTTGCGCCCGTGATGACGGCGGTGATCTCTTTCAGCCGCAGGATCCATGCGAGCGCGAGGACGGAGAGGGGAACGCCGAGCCCGTCTGCAACTTTCAACAATTTTTCGACCTTTTCGAGGTGTTCCTCGGGGAGAAGATTGTTGATCTGCTTATCCGCCTGCCATGTGGCGCGGGAATGCGCGGGAAGGGGCTGGTTTTTGCGGTATTTTCCCGTCAAGAGGCCCTGCGAAAGGGGCGAAAACGGGGTAATGCCGACGCCGAAGCGTTCGCAGATCCCGACGATCTCATCCTCGATATAGCGGTCTACCATGTTGTATTGGGGCTGGATGACAGAGAGGGGGCGGTTGCCGTCCCGCTGCGCCGTCAAGATTGCCTCCACGATCTGTGCGGGCGTCCATTCGGACACGCCGTAGTACAAGATCTTGCCCTCTTTGACGAGGTCGGAAAGAACTTCGACGGTTTCCGCGATGGGGGTGGTGGGGTCAAAACGGTGGCAGAAATAGAGGTCGAGATAGTCGAGCCCCATATTCTGAAGGGTCTTTTCGAGCTGTTCCTTGATGTGTTTACGGCTCAAGCCCCATTCGTTTGCGCCGCTTCCCATGGGGAAAAATACCTTGGACGAAACGACGTATTCGCCGCGGCGGTGTTCCTTCAGGACCTTTCCGAGGAAGCGTTCGGCCTCGCCGCCCGAGTAGGCGTCCGCGCAGTCGAAAAAGTTGACGCCGAGATCGAAAGCTCTGTTCACAATGCTCTTGGCATTTTCAACGGCCGAGGCGTCGGAAAGGTCGGTCACCCAGCTTCCGAGGGCGACTTCAGAGAGCTTCAGCCCCGTTTTTCCCATGTTTCTGTACTTCATGTTCCCTCCTTTTTATACTGTTTGCTGTGCTGACAGCAATTTTTCCTCTTTTTTATATGAACTCTTCAATAAGATCGGGGTGAGGATGGAAGAAACCAAAATGATGACGATGACGAAGGGGTAGATTTTCGCATCGACGAGCCCCGCCGCGACGCCCCGTTCCGTGCAGATGAGCACGACTTCCGCACGGACCATCATTCCCACGCCGACGCGGAAACTGTCCCTAAGGGAGAATTTGCAGACCTTTGCGCCCAACCCGCAGCCGATAAGTTTCCCGAGGAGCCCCGCCGCGACGAATGCGAGGCCGAAGCCGAGGAATTTGAGGTCGATCTGGGCGAAGTATTGAATGTTGCTCATGCCGATAAAGGCAAAGAAGATGGGGGAGAAGATGAGATAGCCCATCTGGTCTACCTTGCTCTCGACATAGGGCGTTTCCGAGAGCGTTCCGCCGAGCAAGATCCCCGCGATATAGGCTCCCGTGATATCCGCAACGCCGAAGATCTTCTCCGCGAAATAGGCATAGAAGAAGCACGCGGCGAGGGAAATAATGGGAACTCTGCGGTTGTGGGGCGCTTTCCGCTCCATGAGGTCGAAGAGTTTGCGGAGCGCCACGCCCACTGCGATCGCCGCGACAAAGAACACAACGATCTTGATGACGACGAGCCCCGCATTCGGATCAAACCAATCCCATCCGCCGCCCTCGCCTCCGCGCGAGAAGCCGGTGAGAACGGACAAAATGACGATGCCGATGACGTCGTCGATGACGGCCGCCGCAACGATCGAGGTCCCGACGGCGGAATCGAGCTTGCCGAGTTCCTTCAAGACCGCAACGGTGACGGAAACCGAAGTTGCCGTCAGAATTGCGCCGTAGAAGAGATGGGAGAGGATGCCGAGATCGGGAATGAGCCCGAAATGGGCAAAGAGAAAGGTGACGAGTGCGCCGAACCCCATGGGTACAATGACGCCGAGGGAGGTGATGACGATGGCCGCAAGCCCCGTCTGTTTCAGCTTCTTGAGATCGGTCCCGAGCCCCGCCGAGAACATGATGAGCACGACGCCGATCTTACTCAAAACGCTCAAAACCTCCGTGACAAATTCCCCGAAGAATGCCTCCCTGAGGGGATCCCAGGGGATATATTGCAGCAGACCGATGAGAATACCCGCAACGAGCATTCCGAGCACGGCTGGCATGCCGCACCGATGTGCGCCGAGCCCCATCAGCTTGGAGAGGAGCATGATGACGGCAAGGGGAAGTAAAATTTCAAATGCTTTCATAGTAGCCTTTTTAGAGCCGTTTTCACAGCTCTCTCTATTATAATCTTTTTCTGCCGAAAAGCAACTTTTTCGATTCCCTGAGGGAATAATTTTTTTAAAATTCTCTTTTTCGGGCAATGTATTCGGGGAACGCTTGCTATTTTCCGCGCGCTATGGTATAATATGGATAATGCTGGCAAAAAACGAGCCCGTTTCCGAAGCGCGGGCAAGACAGATGAATCCCGTCGTCCTCGCATTCGTGGGGGATGCGGTATATACCCTTCTCGTGCGGGAAAAACTTGCCCTGTCGTCGGGGGAGAAGTCGGGGGCGCTCAACAAGAGAGCTTCCGAGCTCGTTTCCGCGCACGGGCAGAGCGGTCTTTTGGAAAAGATCTTGCCGCTTCTGACGGAAGAGGAGGCGGAGATCTATCATCGCGGCAGAAATGCGAAAAAGCCCACAAAGAGCAAGAATGCGAGCGTGGGGGAGTATGTGCGCTCCACGGGGTTTGAGGCCGTTATCGGCTACCTCTATCTCACAGGGCAGCACGAGAGGATCGAAAGGTTATTCTTTACGGAGCATGCATGAAAACAGAGGGCAGAAACGCCGTTTTGGAACTTCTCAAGACGGACAAGACAGTCGATAAAATTTTGCTGGAAAAGGGCGCGCAGGGTACGCTCGGCAAGATCTTCGCCGAGGCGCGGCGGAAGGACATCCGCGTCCAGTTCGTGGACCGCGCCGTGCTCGACAAGGAGAGCGAGGATCGGCGGCATCAAGGCGTGATTGCCTTCACGACCGATTTCACCTACGCGGATTTCTTTGCGCTCGGCGGGGGAGAGAACAGCCTAATCGTCCTCTGCGACGGCATCGAGGACGTTCACAATCTCGGCTCCATTCTGCGCGTTGCCGAATGCGCGGGGGCGGACGGCGTCGTCATTCCCAAGGCGAAGGGGGCGAGCGTGACGGAGGCGGTCATCCGCATTTCCGCAGGCGCGGCCGAGCATATTCCCGTGGCGAAGGTCCCTTCCGTCAATTACGCCATTGATTCCTTGAAAGAGCGGGGATATTGGGTCTATGGGCTCGAGGCGGGCGGAGAGAGCATTTACGATACCAAACTGACGGGCAAGGTCGCCCTTGTCGTGGGCGGGGAAGATAGCGGCGTCAGGCGTCTTACAAGGGAAAAGTGCGATAAAATTCTCTCCATTCCGCTCTTCGGAAGGGTGAATTCGCTCAATGCATCGGTGGCATTGGGCATTGCGGTCTATGAGGTCGTACGTGCAAGAATTCAAAAATGAAACGGATGAATCGCTCGTAAAGCTGGCGCAGCAGGGCAATACGGCGGCGACGGAAGAGATCCTCAACCGCTATAAATATGCCGTGCTCTCCCGCGCGCGCAAATTTTTCCTCGTGGGCGGCGAAACGGACGATCTCGTACAGGAGGGCATGATCGGGCTCTATACCGCGATCGGTTCCTTCGATCCGTCGGCGGGGAAACGCTTCAAAAACTTCGCCTATCTGTGTGTGACGAGGCGGATCTATGACGTCCTGCGCGCGGCGGGGCGGCAGGTCTATGCGGAGGAAGGGGTGGATCCCGATACCGTCGAGAGCGGCGCATCCCCCGAGGAATTTTTGATCGACGACGAATCGAGAATGGAAATACAGTCAAAATTGATGAAAGTACTGAGCGATTTTGAATTTCGCGTCATGACGATGTATCTCGACGGCATGAGCTATCGCGAGATCTGCGAGGCGACGGGGAAGCCCATGAAGAGCGTGGATAACGCATTGGGACGCTCCAAACGCAAACTTCAGGTCGCTTTTTCGGATAAATCCTGAGGAAGGAGGAAATCATGGCGCATATATCTCTCTATCGCCGCTTCCGCCCGCAGTCCTTTGATGAAATGGTACGGCAGGAGCATGTGGTCCGCGTTCTCAAAAATCAAATCGAAAGCAAGTCGATCGGGCATGCGTATCTGTTTACGGGGCCGCGCGGCACGGGAAAGACGACGGTCGCCCGTATCTTTGCGCGCGCGATCAACTGTGAACACCCCAAGGAGGGTTCCCCCTGCGGCGAGTGTCCGACCTGCCTTGCATTGCAGAACTCGATGGACATCACCGAGATCGACGCCGCCTCCAACAACGGGGTCGATCAGATGAGGGACCTCCGCGAGAAGGTCCAATATCCGCCCGTCAACGGAAAGTATAAGGTCTTTATCATCGACGAAGTCCACATGCTGACGGACAGCGCATTCAACGCACTCTTAAAGACGTTGGAGGAGCCGCCCGCGCACGCCGTCTTTATTCTTGCGACGACGGAACCGCAGAAGCTCCCCGCCACCATTCTTTCCCGCTGTATGCGGCTGGATTTCAAGCTGATCCCCGAAGAGGACCTCGAAAAACACCTCATGCGCGTGCTCGACGGGATCGGGAAGAAGTATGAAAGGGAGGCCGTTGCGGCGATCGCCCGTGCGGGCGCGGGGAGCGACAGAGATATGCTCTCCATTGCCGAAATGTGCATCGCCTATTCCGACGAGCTCACCTATGAAGGGGTCACGGCGGTGCTCGGCGCGGCGGATTTCCACGTCACCTGCGCCCTCGTTTCCGCCCTCCTGAAGGCGGACTGCGGCGCGGCAATCGGGAGGACGGAGAAGATCCTCTCCGAGGGGAAGGCCGTGGGGGTGCTCGTCAGGAACATTCTCGAACTTCTGAACCAAATTCTCGTCGCCAAGACCTGCCAAACGGCAGAACAGCTGCTTTCCCTTCCCAAAGAGCTGTTCGCAGAGGTCAAGAAACTTGCGGATGACGCCGACCCCAAGGCGATCCTTCGGGCGACGGAGATCATGGCAAAGACGGAGAGCGAGCTCCGCTACACGGCCTCGCCCCGCATTGTCCTTGAAACTGCGATCGTGCGGATCGCAACGCCCGAAGAGGATTACGATATCGACGCGCTCCTCGTCCGCATGTCCGCGCTGGAAAAAGAGCTGCAGGAACTCAAGGAAAGGGGGATCCGTGTTTCTGTTCCCGCCGAAGCCGTTCCCGCGCCCATAAAAGAGGATACACGCACGGCCGTTCCCCAGCCCGCGGAGCCGACGCAGCAGGAGCCGGAAACAGTTGCGGACGACGGATATATGCCTTTCCCCATGGAGGAACCCATCTTTGACGA
>CANQUY010000086.1 GCA_947627125.1 uncultured Clostridia bacterium | reverse complement strand
GGGGGGGGGGGGGATGATATAATGATTATCAAGATTTGGGCCCTTTCCAACCATTTTGTGTGGATAAAGGGGTTCACAAATCAAATTATCATAAGGAGAAAGACAATGAAAGGCAAAAAACGCATTTCCTTGCTTGCGGTCCTTGTCTGTTTGCTTGCGCTTGTTCTGTCCCTCGGACTCATGAGCGCATGCGGAAACACGGACGACAACACAACCGCAGGCAATCAATGGTACTACGGCGCAGAAGTTCCCGCCGATACGCTTGGGCGTGAAGGAGATTACTACCTCAACACCCAAACGCTTGCAAGTTATGTCAAGACCGAAAACGGAACTTGGACGGAAACGGCCGCAAATTGGTACTATGGCACAGAGGAACCCGTCGCCAACCTCGGCGCAACGAACGACTTCTACCTCAATACCAACACTGGTGCATTGTACCAAAAGAAAGCGGATGGTTGGGGCTCTCCCATTCTCACCCTCAAGGGCGAACAGGGCAAACCCGGCCGCGACGGCGTTCTTTGGTTCTCGGGCGATAAGGACCCCGAGGCTTCGGACCCTCTGCTCAAGGACGCCATCAAGGGTGATTTCTACCTTAACACCGACGATTTCACCGTCTGGCAGCTCACCGACACCGAGTGGAGCAATCTCGGCTCGATTGCCAGCAGAGGCGTTGAGAACGTTGAATCAAGCGGGAACAAACTCAAGGTCACCTTTACCGATGGCACGGTGCGGGAATTCACCGTTGCAACCTGCTTTGGGGAACACGACTTCGGGGATGCCGAGCCCACTACGATCATCGAGGTCGGCTGTACGGAGAGGGGATTGATCTTAAAGACTTGCACGGTCTGCGGTACAAGTATTGTCGAGAGCGTGGAACCCACGGGGCATCAGTTTGTTGACGGCGTCTGCTCGGTCTGCGGCAAGAATCAGCTGGAGGGGCACTACGAGGTCAACGGCGAGGGGAATTGCGAAGTGACAATCTCTCCCGATCTGGTCGAGGAGGGAGAAGACCTCACGATCACTTCCTCGCTCAACGATGCCGATGTCGAGGTCAAGGGTGCGATCTCGGATGAAGTTGTTTCGCAAAACGGCTATCAACTCCGCTCGTGGTTGAGAGATCTTCTTTACAATAGGTCCCCTATCAAGGACTTACATATCGGGACGCTTGTCATCGAAGATGGCGTCAATGTCGGCGCAGGGGCGTTTGCGGGCGCCACGATCGAACATTTGGTTCTGGAGGGCAACGCAAGCTACGGCGCTTATGCGTTTGATTCGGTCAAGGGGCTTCAAGACGTCACGATCAAGGGAACAACGACTTTGGGAGCGGCAATCTTCGACGCTGACGCCACGCTTCAGTCCGTCGATATGTCCGAGGCGACGATCGCAGAACTTCCGTCCAATACTTTTTCCTACTGCAGCAACCTCACCGAGGTGAAATTGCCGTCGGCGGGGCTGGAAACGATCGGTATCAATGTATTCCTCGATTGCACAAGCCTGCAAGAAATAGTTCTGCCCGAGGGAGTAAAGACCATCAAAGAGTGCGCCTTCAGCGGAGCCGATATCCGTGAGATCGTCTTCCCGAAGACCCTGACGGAAATTCAGATCTATGTGTTCCAGAACAATAAGAATTTGACGAAGGCTGTTTTCCAGGCAAAGATCGAACCGGCCACATTTGGAAATGACAATGCCAAAAAACAAATTCACGCAGATACCATATTCCGCGGTTGCTACGGCAGCGATGACGTGCCCCTGCAGATCTGCTTCACGGGCTCCAAGGCAGATTGGGAAGAGGAAGAGTTTAGCAAAGTGATATATTCTTCTAATGGCCAACAGGTCGTATATGATTACAAACTCACCTGAGGCCGCGGGGGCGAGTAAAATAGCTTACAGACGGGTAAATCTCCTTTTACCCAAAATATATCCACACAGCAAAAAAGAGAGGGCAACCTCTCTTTTTTGTGTGGTATGGACGAGGTGTAGGACCCTCCGCTCATCCTGAGCCGCAGCGAAGGATCCCATAAAACGCACGGAAGCACAATTGGGAACAACAACCCCTCAGTCACTGCGTGACAGCTCCCCTACGAGGGGAGCCGAGTGGGCGGCGTCATGCTGAGAAGGGGAGTGGGACGAAGTCTATGCCCCCTCCCGAGGAGGGGGGTAGGGGGGTGGGCAACGACCGCATTGTGTGTATACGTCCCGCGAGATTCTTCGGGTCAATTCGTCGGACTACGTTCTTTCGCCGTTTCTCAGAATGACGCGGGGCTGGTTCCGCACAATCAACACCGCCCCGCGAGATGCTTCGGGTTAAGACCTCGGACTTCGTATTACGTCCGTTTCTCAGAATGACGCGGGGCTGGGTCCGTGCGTTCAACGGGATTCATCGCTACGCTCTGAATGAACGGTCGGCGCGTTCACCCTGCCCCCGCCGTTCTGAATACGTCACCCTGAGCAACGTCGAAGGGTCACCGCATTATCATAAGGTGATGGTTCGACTACGCTCACCATGACGTTATTTGGAATGTCTTGGAGGCGAAATCAGTTCATTGTCACCGTGCCGTCTTTGGAGATTGTTCCGTTCGTGCAGGTCACGGTGTAGTTTTCGGTTTCAAGGTCCCAATCTTCTGCCTTGCGGAGATCTTGCCACTCCGCCACCGTTCCGCCGAATTCTATCTCCGTCAGAGAGGTGTACTCGAATGCGTTCTCTCCGATCGACGTCACGGCGGAAGGGATCATGATTTTCCGGAGGGACTTGCAATGGGAAAAGGCATAATTCCCAATCGAGGTCAGCTTGCTCACTCCTTCCAATGTCACGTTTTTGAGTGAAGCGCAGCCGTAGAATGCGCGGGCTTCGATCGAGGTAACACCGAAGGGAATGACGACGCTTTCAAGATCCGAACAGCCGTCGAACGCCTCCGCTCCGATCGAAGTTACGGCGTTTCCCTCATAATAGGCGGGAATGATGAGCGCGGAAACCTCTCTCGCATCGCCGATGCCTCGGACAATGTAGGTGTCTGTCAGTTCATCGAGCAGATAGGTCAAACCTTTCGTAAAATCGCTGCCGTATCCGCAGGTCCCGCAGACGTTTTTTGCATCATAAGTGTGATTTTTTTCGGAAAATTTTTCGCCGCAGACAGTGCAGATCTTCCAATGTCCTTCGTCGTCCGCGTGGAATGTTTCAGCAATGTGAGTGTGCCCGTCCGCTCCCTTTTCCTCTTCGGGCGTTTCATCGCATGCCGCGAAAGCGAGGCAGACCGCGGCGGAAAGAGCTAAGAACAACGGTATCAGTTTGAGTTTCATGGTTTTCTCCTGTTGGGTAAAAAATTGCGATGCAGTTGTTTGCGGTTTCAGTATAGCATTTCACTGAACAATTTGCAAGAGGTTTTTTTGACGCTGTGGGTGCGGGCGCAGCATGAGCGGCGGACTTCGTTTGAGGGGATCCTTCGCTGCGCTCAGGATGAGCGGCGGGGCGGCGTCATGCTGAGAAGAGGAGCGGAACAAAGTCATGCCCCCCCTCCTGAGGAGGGGGGGTAGGGGGTGGGCAACGACCGCATTGTGTGTATACGCCCCGCGAGATTCTTCGGGTTAGGTCCCGTTCTTTCGCTCTGCTCCCGTTTCTCAGAATGACGCGGGGCGGGATCCGCACAATCAACACACCCCCGCGAGATTCTTCGGGTTAGTGTCCGTCCTTTCGTCCTTCTCCCGTTCTCAGAATGACGCGGGGGCTGGGTCCGCACAATCAACACCGCCCCGCGAGATTCTTCGGGTTAAGTCGTCGGACTTCGTATTTTCCCCGTTTCTCAGAATGACGCGGGGGCTGGGTCCGTTGGTCTACGAGATCCGCTCGGCTACGCCTCGGGATGAGGACGCCACGGGTTCCCGTTCTCGGGATGAGGGCGAAACGCGCATATAAGTATCAATAATTTTCTTTCTTGACCTCGAAATAGGCCTGCGGGTGCTTGCAGACGGGGCAGATCTCGGGCGCTTTCGTTCCGACGACAATGTGTCCGCAGTTGCGGCATTCCCAGACGGTGACTCCGCTCTTTTCAAAGACCTGCTTGGTTTCTACATTGTGGAGAAGGGCACGGTATCTCTCTTCATGCGCCTTCTCGATGGCCGCAACGCCGCGCATTTGGGCCGCTAAGTCGTGGAAGCCCTCTTCGTCGGCCTCCCGCGCCATGCGGTCGTACATGTCCGTCCACTCAAAGTTTTCGCCCTCGGCGGCGTGGAGAAGGTTTTCCTCCGTCGTGCCGATCTCGCCGAGCGCCTTGAACCACAGCTTGGCGTGTTCCTTCTCGTTCTCTGCCGTTTGAAGGAAGAGGGCGGCGATCTGCTCGTAGCCCGCTTTCTTGGCCACGGACGCGAAATAGGTGTACTTATTGCGCGCCTGCGATTCGCCCGCAAAGGCTTCCCAGAGGTTCTTTTCGGTCTTGGTGCCGGAATAAGGATTTTTTGCCATGATGATATCTCCTTTTTTGGATTTGATGATGAAAGTATACCAAAAAGCGGGGAATGTGTCAATACCCTTAGTAAAAAAACGGAGCCGAGGACTTTGAATAACCCGCCGCGTCATTCTGCCCCGCGTGCTCATTCTGAGCGTAGCGAAGAATCCCATAAAACGCACGGAAGCCTGTAGCGGCGTCATGCTGAGAAGGGGAGTGGGACGAAGTCTATAAAAGTTGACCCGAAGCATCTCGCCGCATAGTGTGTCCGTATACGCCCCGCGAGATTCTTCGGGTTACGTTGTCGGACTTCGTTCAACGTCCGTTTCTCAGAATGACGCGGGGCTGGGTCCGTTGGTCTACGAGATCCGCTCGGCTGCGCCTCGGGATGAGGGCGGAGCGACGGGGCGGCGACCTTGCTTCCCCTTGTAGGGGAAGTACCCGCGCAGCGGGGGATAGGGTTTTGGAACCCTTCAGTCACTGCGTGACAGCTCCCCTGAGAGGGGAGCCGAGGGCGGGAGGGGTTTTGTACAAAATATGGTTCAAACTGTTGCATGAAACCGCAAAATGTGCTATAATTAACATGAAATACTACGCAAAAGAGGTATCTATGGCACAGCAGCATTATGACGCGAGCGATATTACCATCCTCGAAGGGCTCGAGGCGGTACGGCTCCGTCCCGGCATGTATATCGGCTCGACGGGCAAGAGCGGGCTTCACCATATTCTTTGGGAGATCGTCGATAACGCCATTGATGAGGCGGCGAACGGCTTTGCCGACAAGATCGATGTCCGTATTTATAAGGACAATTCCGTTTCCGTGGAGGACAACGGCCGCGGCATTCCCACCGACATTCACCCCAAGACAAAGGTTTCTGGCGTGCAGGTCGTCTTTACCCAGCTCCACGCGGGCGGAAAGTTCGACGAGCACAATTATTCCTTTTCGGGCGGGCTCCACGGCGTCGGCGCGTCGGTGACGAACGCCCTCTCCAAGTGGCTGAACGTCCGCGTCTGCCGCGACGGCAAGACGTTTGAAATGGGATTCAAGTCCTATTACGACCCCAAGAAGAAGAGGATCGAATCGGGCATTCCCACGGGTCCCTTGACCGATATCAAGAAAAAGACCAAAAAGCACGGCACCTTTGTGCACTTTTTGCCCGACGACGCCGTATTCGGCGAGGCCGTGATCGATACGGAAACGGTCAACCGCCGCCTCCGCGAACTCGCCTATCTCAACAAGGGCGTCACGATCACCCTCACCGACGAGCGCATGACGATGAACGAAGCGCTTTCGGGCGAAGAAACCGAAGAGGGGGAAGTGAAACAGCTCGGCATCGATGGCATGAAGCCGTACTCCGTTTCTTATTGCTTCGACGGCGGCATTTCGGACTTCGTTTCCGCGCTCAACGCAAAGAAGGAAACGCTCTACCGCAAGCCGCTCTCCTACCGCGGCGAAAAGGACGGGATCCTCGTCGAATTTGCCATCCAGCACACCACAGACTTCACCGAGAGCCTCTTCTCCTTCGTCAACAATATCCCGACGCCCGAGGGCGGCACCCATGAGTCCGGCTTCCGCAGCGGCCTCACCCGCGTCCTCAACGCCTACGCGCGGGACAACAAGCAGATGAAGGACAAGGACGGCTTCCTCGGCGACGACTTCCGCGAGGGGCTCAACGTCGTGCTCTCCATCAAGATGAAGAATGTGCAGTTCGAGGGGCAGACCAAGACCAAACTCGGCAACCCCGAGGCCCGTGCGAGCGTGGAGAGCGTCACGGTGGAGGGCCTGAGGGCTCTCTCGTCCGATCCCAAGAACAAGAAGGCCTTTGATGAGATCATCAAGAAGGCGCAGGGGGCCGCAAGGGTCCGCGTTGCGACGCGGCAGGCCAAGGACACCGCCCGCGCCAAGAACTCCATTGATTCCCTCCAGCTCGTCGGCAAGCTCGCCTCCTGCACGGGGAAGAAGCCCGAACTCAACGAGCTCTTCATCGTCGAGGGGGACTCCGCAGGCGGCACGGCGAAGCAGGCGAGGGTGCGGCAGTTCCAATCCATTCTGCCCCTCCGCGGCAAGCCCCTCAACGTCGAAAAGAAGCGGCTCGACCAAGTCCTCGCCAACGAGGAGATCCGCACAATGATCTCTGCCCTCGGCGCAGGCGTGGGGAACGACTTCAACGTCGATAAGATCAACTACCACAAGGTCATCATCCTCTCCGATGCCGACCAGGACGGTTTCCATATCCGCTGTATCCTTCTGACCTTCTTTTTCCGCTACATGCGGGAACTCGTCAACGCGGGGCACGTCTACATCGGCATGCCGCCCCTCTATAAGGTCTATAAGCAGAACAGCGACATCGAGGAATACGCCTACGACGACAATGAACTGCAGGAGAAGATCCAAAAGGTCGGCAAGGGGTATCTCATCCAGCGGTACAAGGGCCTCGGCGAGATGAGCGCCGACCAGCTCTGGAAGACGACGATGGACCCCGCGCGGCGCAATCTCACGCAGGTGACGGTGGAGGACGCCATCGCCGCCGACGACATGATCACCAAGCTCATGGGGGACGCCGTCGAGGGCAGAAAGGAATTTTTGAACAAGCATGCCAATTTCAACAAGGTAGATACGTTCATGGCGCGCGTCGATAAGAAGGGGGGAACGAGCGATGAAGAAGAATGAGATGCAGCAGGCAGAGCCGCAGGGCCAGCTCTTTGTCACCCCGCTCGAGGAAGTCTTGCCTCAGTCCATGCTTCCCTATGCGGAATTCGTCATCCTGGACCGTGCGCTTCCCCGCGTCGAGGACGGCTTGAAGCCCGTCCAGCGCAGAATTCTTTATACAATGTATGAAATGGGCCTCATGCCCGATAAGCCCCACAAGAAGTCGGCGCGTATCGTCGGCGACTGCATGGGCAAATACCACCCGCA
>CANQUY010000085.1 GCA_947627125.1 uncultured Clostridia bacterium | reverse complement strand
GCACGTTGAACTCATGCGCAATGGCCTTTGCGTTATCGACAAGCAGCGTTCCGCCGCCCACGACCATGCCGAGCCCCACCACCGTCAAAAGGATGAGGAACCACGTCTTTTGCTCCATTCTGTCAAACCATGCGCCGACTTTCCCCTTCGGCTTCTCCTCGGCGGGAGGCGGAAGTTCAATTTCCTTCTGCGCCTTTTGCTCCTTCACCGCGCCGCGGATGAGGAAGAACAGGTACACCCCAAATACGGCGATAAATATGAGCCCGTCCCACCAGTTCAAGGCGTTCCCCCAGATGCCGAGCCCCACGAGAAGGGCGGAAACGAGGAGCAGAACGGGCAGGTCGAGGACGAGGGAATTTCTCTGTACGGGCAGGGCGTGGAAGAGAGCGGAGAGTCCTAAAATGAGCAATATGTTGATGATATTGCTCCCGACGACGTTGCCGATGGCGATGTCCGTGGACTTCTGAATGGCGGAAGTCACGGAAACGCAGAGCTCGGGTGCGCTCGTTCCGAACGCCACGATCGTCAGCCCGATGATGAGCGGTGAAACGCGGCACTTTCCCGCGATCCCCGCCGCGCCGTCCACGAACCAGTCCGCCCCCTTGACGAGGAGCACGAACCCGAGCAACATGAGAAAAATCCAAAGATATAGCATAGTTTCTTCCTCTGAATGGAATTAGAGCCCTACCCGATAAGACCCTCGATCAGGATCTTCACGCCGATGGCAATGAGAATGAGGCCGCCCAACAGCTCCGCCTTGTCCGCGAACCTGTTGCCCGCCTTTTTTCCGATGAACACGGCCGAAACGCTCAGCCCGAAGGTGATTGCCCCGATGATGAGCGCGCAGAACAGGACGTGAAAGGGAAGCCCGCCGTCCGTTTCCGCCGCAAGAAAGGTCACCCCAACGGCGAGCGCGTCGACGGAAGTGGCCACCGCCTGCACGAAGAGCTGTATTGGCCCCGTGCTCTTTTCGTCGGCGACTTCCTCCCCCGCCAGACGCTTTTTCCGCTCTATCGCGAAGTCGAAAACCATCTTTCCGCCGAGAAAGGCGAGGATCGCAAAGGAGAGCCACGGGGCAATTTTTTGCACAATATCTGCGAAAATCGAACCGAAGTAGTACCCCGCGACGGGCATCAAAAATTGGAATACGCCGAAAAAGGCCGCGATGACAAACACCTTCCACGGCTTCATCTTCGGCTCCGTCATGCCGTCCGTCATGCCGACGGCGAATGCGTCCATCGACAGGGCCACCCCGATCAAAATCACTTCCCAAATTGCCATTTCCGCCCTCGTGAAAACTGCGAAAAAAAGAAACTTATACGCGAAAAAACGCGCATAAGTCTTGTCGTTTCATGAAATACCCGCGGTTGCCCGCGCGCTTGTGGATATCACCGCCCTTACGGACCGACTACTCCCCTATGACAGTTTCGATTGTACCACATTCTATGCGGGCATGTCAAGAATTTTTCGGCAAAAGAGCAAGAATTTCCCTTGCGCGTCTGACGGAAACGGGAGCGGTCTGCGGCGTGCAGAACTCCACGCGTTCGACTTCGCCCTCGGCCTCCCCGCCCGCCGTTGGGACGAGAACGCGATCTCCCGCCTCGACCTTAAAGGGCGCGAGATACCAACAGGGCGCGCCGCCGACGCGAACTTTGGCAAAGGTATACATTTCGTTATCGGCGATCACCCCGCCGGAGAGAGAATGGATCATACTGAATTGAAAATTTTGCGCTCCGCGCTCATGCTGACCCTGAGCCCAGTCGAAGGGGAAGCATCCCGTTGAACGCACGGGAGCAGGGGCCGCCGCGTCATTCTGAGAAACGGAGAAAGAACGAAGTCAAAGAGAACTAACCCGAAGAATCTCGCGGCGAATGTCCGTAAAGCATGCGGCGAGATGCTTCGGTAGAACCCTCGTAGACTGCGTTGTGCTCCCGTTCTCAGCATGACGCCGCCATGAGCCCCCGTGCGTTTTATGGGATCCTTCGCTGCGCTCAGGATGAGCGCGGGGTCAAAATGAGCGCGCAGCGGCCGTACATCAACGGACCGTTCCCAATCACTGCGCGTGGCAGGGTCGCCCTGCCTAAGCGCACTCAATTTGCCGCATACCTGCGGCTTACTGCCCCTATGAAAAACGGAGCTGTCGGCCGCAGAAGCAGTTATGAAATACGGGAATTAACCCCTCGATGAATTTTTTTTGTCCTTTAAAAAAGAATTCATCGAAATTTTAAAACAACGGTGCAAATATCTTCGCGATCTCGCACAGCCAACGCCAGACAGGGCTCTTCTTCGCGTCCTCTTCCGACTGCAGCTGCGAGGCCGTAAACGTTTTCTCAAAGTCCTGTTTGATATCCTTGAGCGCAGGCGTGTTGTACAGCACAACGCCGTCCTCAAAGTGGTACAAAAACGAGCGGTAGTCGAGGTTGACCGTCCCCACCGTGCCCACCCTGTCGTCCGCCAAAAACATCTTGGCGTGCACGAACCCTGGCGTGAATTCATAGATCTTTACGCCGCCCTTGATGAGCGCCATATAGTTGGAACGGGTCAGCCCGAAAGCGATCTTCTTATCGGGAATGTGCGGCGTCACGATGCGCACGTCCACTCCCCGCTTGGCGGCGAGAATGAGCGCCTGCCGCATTCTGTAATCAATGATGAGGTAGGGCGTCGTGATCCACAGATAGTCATGCGCCGCGCCGATGATATTCACATAGACGTCCTCGGCAAGGTGCCTTTCGTACATGGGAACGGGGCCGCCGCCGTAGGGCTGGACATACCCCTCCGCCTCAACTTCATGCTTTATAAGATAGGGCGAAATGTCCTCCACCTTCTTGGATGCAAGTTGGTACATGCCGAGGAACATGCGCGTGAGGTTGAACACTCCCTCCCCCTCAAGACGGACGGCATTGTCCTTCCAATAGCCGAGGGGATGGGTTTCGTTGATATATTCGTCTGCGAGGTTGAGCCCGCCCGTGTAGCCGACTTTCCCGTCAATGACAAGGATCTTTCTGTGGTCGCGGTTGTTGTGGAGGGTGGTGACGACGGGCACGAAGTGGTTGAACTTCTCCGCCTTGAGCCCGAGCTTTCTGAGTTCCTTATAGTACCCCGCACGCACCTTGCCCATGGAGCCGATATCGTCGTACATGACCCTGACTTCGACCCCTTCGTTCGCCTTTCTGACGAGAATTTCGAGGAGCGTGTTCCAAAATTTGCCCTTTTCAAGGATGAAATATTCGAGGAAGATGAACTTTTCTGCCTTCTCGAGGTCCCCTTGGACGCGCCCGAAGAAGTCCTCGCCGGAGGGAAAATACTCCACGGCGGTGTTCCCGCGGATGACGGCGGAGGGCTCGGAAACGAGGAGGGCCTCCCCGATACTCGCCCAGTGGCCGACCTCCTCCCGCAGCGTTTCCTTTTGGACGGCACGCACCGTATACGGCTTGTTCTGCGCATAGAGCTCCTTATAGAGTTTCCGCTGTTTCCTTGTGGGACGGTGGGAGGAAAACAGGATATAGATGAACACGCCGAGGACGTTCAGCACAATGATGCAGAGGATCCACGGGATCTTGGTTTCGGGCACGAGGTCACGGCTGACGACGTTGACGACGGCGATAATGAGGATAAGATCGTCGAGAATGGTCACAACGATCGTGACAATGGTTTCGGAAACGGGAAAGGCCTCGGCCAAGACATATGCTCCAAAATACCATCCTCCGAAGAGGACGGCGAAGAAGACGAGGATGAGAGCCACAATGGTGAGAGCGACGAGCGGGAATCTGCTGAAAACTTTTTTAAAAAAATTTTTCATCTGTCAAGCCTCCTTTCTTTCATAGATCGTACAGCCGCATTCTGCGACATAAGTTGTAAATTTTTCGGGATCCGTGAGCTTGACGTCCGCCCGCGGCGTATGCAGATATTTGAGCGAGGACAGCCCCTCAAACGCCTCGGGATCAATGTCCGCAGGTGCCACGCCGCAGGCGTCGACCTCCTCCAGATCGGGGCAGTGGTAAAAGGCGAAGGAGATGAGCGCGCCGCCCCGCACTCTGACTTTTTTGAGCGTCGCGGGAACGAAGTATTCCTCTCCCTCCGAGAAGAGATAGCCGAGTTCCCCGAAGAACCTTTCCCCTGCGGCGACGGGCCCGCTTCCCACAAAGGGAAGGCTGACCGAAACAAGCCCCCGCGCGGGCAGAAGTGCTCCCTGTGCGGCAACGGCGACGTCGGGAACGATAATGTCCGTTGCGAGCGGTTCTCCCGCCGCGAAAATTCTGCCCAGAGAACTGTCGATAACTGCGCCGTTTTCGACAATATATCGCGATTTTCCCTCGATCCGCACGGACGTGCCGTACACCGTCTTATAGGAAAATTCGGCGAGATCCCCGAGAATCAGCCGCTCCGCTCCCGTGGGAATGAGCAGGGACGCCGTGAGCGTTCCGCCCGTAAAAAATACCGTCCCCGCCCTGCCGATCTCGGTCAAGACTACCTTCTCCCCGTTGAAGCGGAGCCACTCGCCCGTGTCGAAACAGAGCCTGTCGCCATAGGCGCGGAAGAGCGCGGCGCTCTCGAGGCGGTTGAACGGAAGATCCATCGCGAGCATGGGCGCAAGTTCGCCCTCTTCGAGGATGCGGACGGCCTCTTTCAGATCATTTTCTCCCACATATGTGCCGAAAAGTGCACCCCGCTGCAAGAGGATCTCCCCTTCCCCGGTGACGCCGACGACGCAGGAAAGAGCGTCCGCAAAGCTCTCCTCCGTCCTGCTCCCGTCCGACCAATACACCGTGTAGCGATCCGTCCGCAGTCCGATATTTTTGGGATAGGGCAAAAACAGGACGAGCGCAAACGCCGCGCCGAAGAGCAGGGCGGCAAAAAACGTCACATATCTGCGTTTTTTCGTGCTCAATCCCATGACAGTCTGTGCAGGTTTCCCTCCGTCTGAAGGCCGCGGAAGCCGTTCTGCCGCAGTCCCTCATAGACGGCGATCGCAACGGCGTTGGAGAGGTTGAGCGACCTGCTCTCATCGATCATGGGAATGCGGACGCAGTTTTCCCGATTCTCGACGAGGAGTTCCTCGGGCAGCCCCTTCGTTTCCTTGCCAAAGACGAGAAAATCGCCGCTATTTACAGCCGCGTCGGTGTAGACCGTGCGCGATTTCGTCGTATAATAGTGAAATTTTGCCGCGGGATAGGCCTCTTTGAGGGCCGCAAAGTGGGCATGGACGTGGACCTTGACGAGATGCCAATAGTCGAGCCCCGCCCGCCGCAGAGCTTTCTCGGAAATGTCGAACCCGAGCGGTTCAATGAGATGAAGTTCACAGCCCGTGGCCGCGCAGGTGCGGGCAATATTGCCTGTATTCTGCGGGATCTCGGGCTCTACCAACACAACGTGAAACATGCCATCATTATAGTATATCCGCACAAAAAAATCAAGCGCTTCTCCGCAATTCCGCAAATGTGCGAAACACACACCTCGCCGCAGGTTCAAGGGGTTCTCGGCTCCCCGCCCCGCGTCATTCTGAGAACTCGAGAAAGAACGAAGTCCGAAAACTTAACCCGAAGAATCTCGCGGGGCGACTGTATATGCGGCGAGATGCTTCGGTATAGCCACCGCAGACTGCGTTTTACTCCCATTCTCAGCATGACGCCGCTATGGGCTTCCGTCAGTTTTATGGGATCCTTCGCTGCGCTCATGCCGTCCCCGCGGGGCAAGAGCCGCTCCCTCATCCCGAGCGAAGCGAGAGGATCTCGTAGACTGACGGAAGCAGCCCCCGCGTCATTCTGAGAAACGGACGCAGGAACGAAGTCCGATATTCTAACCCGAAGAATCTCGCGGGGCGTATAAGGACTTCTCAAGCGGCGAGATGCTTCGGTATAGCCGCCGCAGACTGCGTTTTACTCCCGTTCTCAGCATGACGCCGCTATGGGCCGCCCTCATCCCGAGCGAAGCGAGCGGATCTCATAGACTGACGGAACCAGCCCCCGCGTCATTCTGAGAAACGGACGCAGGAACGAAGTCCGAAAACTTAACCCGAAGAATCTCGCGGGGCGTATAAGGACTTCTCAAGCGGCGAGATGCTTCGGTATAGCCACCGCAGACTGCGTTTTACTCCCATTCTCAGCATGACGCCGCTATGGGCCGCCCTCATCCCGAGCGAAGCGAGCGGATCTCATAGACTGACGGACTTCCGTTCTTATAGCGGGATTCTCTCGCCCCTTACGGGGCTCGGAATGAGGAAAGGGGCTCCAAAGCAGGTCACTCATACCGTCCCCGCGGGGCATACGGACACCATCAAAAAAGGCGTCTTGGGAAAGACGCCGAAAAATACAAAAATTTGATACTTATTGCTCAGTTTATGAACTTCAAAACCTCGTCGTACATCTTTTCGCACGAAACGACCGTTTTGAAGAGAATGGGCTTATAGCGAATCTCCTTGAGGCATTCGGGCACCTTCATTGCAGTGAGAAGATGAATGCGCTTCACGCCCTTGTATGAATCCTTCACGTCGTTTCCCGTCAAGGCATACAGAATATCCTGCGGGAATTTGTAGGGGCTTGCCGTGGAGAGGACGATGATGGGATGCTTTTCGGCGTCCTTATCCTCCTCGATCATGGCCTCATACCGCTGTGCGACGCTCATGGCGACGCCCGTGTGGGGATCCATGGGATAACCGTAGTCCATAAAGAAATCGTAGATGGTTTCCACCGTGTCCGTTTCGTTGGTACAGCCCGCGTAGATGAGCGACTTGAGCTCCTTGAGCTCCTCCGCGCGGAGGGAGTACTTTTCGGAAACGCTCAAACTCTGCATACGGGAGGCAGTGAGCTCGGCATTCCGCCCCGAGAGCTCGAAGATGAGCCGCTCCAGATTGGAGGAAATGAGGATATCCATCGAGGGGGACATGGTGCGGAAAAAGGGCCTTTTTACGTTATAAGTGCCCGTTTTTAGGAGATCGGTGAGTGCGCAGTTCTTGTTGGAAGCGCACAGCAGGGTTTCAACGGGGAGCCCCATGCGCCTTGCGTAATAGCCCGCGAGAATGTTCCCGAAATTGCCCGTGGGAACGGCGAACACGACCTTTTCCCCCATCTTCAGCTGGTCGGAAGAGAGCAGGTCGCAGTAGGCGGAAAAGTAGTAGACGACCTGCGGCAGAAGCCGACCGATGTTGATGGAGTTCGCCGACGAGAGAATGTATCCCCGCTTTGAAATCTCCTCCCGCTTTTCGGCGGAGTTCATGATATTCTTGACGGCCCGCTGGCAGTCGTCAAAGTTGCCTCTGACGGCGACGACGTCGATATTGTTCCCCTCCGTCGTGCACATCTGCAGTTTCTGCATCTTGCTGACCCCCTCTTCGGGGTAGAAAACACAGATCTTGACCCCCTCTTGGTCCTT
>CANQUY010000084.1 GCA_947627125.1 uncultured Clostridia bacterium | reverse complement strand
GAATCTGTCCTTGACGGACGACGGCGGAAAGGCGATCTTCTCCATCACGGTCAAGAAAGTCTGCCGCTCCGTCATCATTTCCTGCCCCGAGCTCGTCATGGGGGAAAGTTTTGGGCTGTACGGCGGCGATACGCAGCTGTGCTCCTTCACCGTTTCCTCCGTCATCACGACAGTCGGCTCCGCGGGGAACATGGGAAATCCCGGCGGCATGCCTCCTCAGGGCCCGGGCGGCGGTTTCGGCCACGGCGGCCGCTTCTGACCCCTCCCGCTCATCCTGACCCAGCCGCTCATCCTGACCCCGCGCTCATCCTGACCCCGCGCTCATCCTGAGCGCAGCGAAGGATCCCATAAAACGCACGGAAGCAAGTCCCCGCGTCATTCTGAGAAACGGAGCGGGACGAGAAAACGGGACTTAACCCGAAGAATCTCGCGGGGCATATGCGTATTTTTGCGGCGAGATGCTTCGGTACAACTTCTATGGACTGCGTTGTGCTCTTCTTCTCAGCATGACGCCGCGCACTCCCCCGCTGCGTTCTCCATTCTTTGGCAGGACGCCGCACACTCCCCCGCTACGTTCTCCATTCTTTGGAATGACGCCGCACACACTCCCCCACCGCGTTCTCCATTCTTTGGCAGGACGCTTTTTTTCTTTCCCCTCTTTACAAAATATGCAATCTATGATACAATAAAGAAAAGTCATTCTTCGGAGAAAACCTATGGCAAAGAAAAACAAAATCGAAGAAAACAGCGAAAAAATGACGATCTACGAATACGAGCAAAAGTATGTCAAGCGGCAGAATGTGCGGGGCGCAAAGGTGTTTCTGCGCATCTTTGCCGCGATCTTGGGCGTATTTCTCTTCGTCTTGCTATTTTTGACCGCTCTCCGCGTCTATGAGATCAACGAATATGCGGGCTATGCGGCGGGGGCGGTCTGCCTCGTCCTCTATCTCTTTATCTTCGTCATTCCGCTCATCAAGATCATGCGCGCCCCCTATTTTATGACGAACGTCAACGCGCAGACGGCCTCTTCCGCCCAGCGGCACAACCGCAAAGTGCGGCAGGATATTGCCGATAAGATGATCAATTTCACGGCGAAAGTTGACGGCGCAGGCTGGTACGATTCCGAACTCGTCGGTAAACTCGCCATTGCGCGCAACGCGGGGGACGACGAGGCGCTGAAGGAACACCTCACAGCCCTCTACAAGGGTTCCGTCAAAAAGACGGCGAAATCGCTCATCATGAAGAGCTCCATGCGCTCGGCAATGTATTCCGCCCTTTCGCAGTCCGAAAAGATCGACGCCGCGCTCGTCATCGCCGTCAATACGCAGCTCATCAAGGACCTCGTGTTCCTCTACGGGTTCCGCCCGTCGGACGTGAAGCTCGCAAAGATCTTTGTCGCCGTCATCAAAAATTCGATGATCGCGCTCGGCCTCGGCGGGCTGAATGTGGGGAACGCCGTCGTCAAGACAATGGGCGACGCGGTGAAGGGAATTCCGATCCTCGGCAGCCTGATCTCTACCATTGTGGATTCCTCGGTGCAGGGGCTTGCGAACGGGACGCTCACAGCTCTCATCGGCTTCCAGACCATCAAATACCTCAATACGGAATACAATTTGCAGAATATTCTCGACGGGATCGACGTTTCCGAATCGGAAACGGAACTGCAGGAAACCTGCACGGAGCTTGAAACGCAGCTCAAGAAGCGCAAAAAACTCGCCCCCGCCGTCTGAGCGAGGCCGAGAGATTTGGAACTGACCCGCGCGCTCATCCTGAGCGTAGCGAAGGATCCCATTAAACCAACGGACCCCCGTGCCGCCGCGTCATTCTGCCCATGACGTTCCCAATCGCGTCACCCTGCCCCGCGCGCTCATCCTGAGCGTAGCGAAGGATCCCATTAAACCAACGGACCCCCGTGCCGCCGCGTCATTCTGAGAACGGGAGCAGGACGAGAGGACGGGGACTAACCCGAAGAATCTCGCGGCGAAAGTCCGTAAACCATGCGGCGAGATGCTTCGGTTCTGCTACTGCTGACTGCGTTTTGCACCCGTTCTCAGCATGACGCCGCCACGGGCTTCAGCCGAATTAACGCAATATCATAAGGCCCTGCCGAAGCCTTCCGAAATATCGGGGACAAAATCGACGTCAAGCTCTGCCTTCCACACATAAAAATTCCGCACATATGCGCCGTTTTCCTCGGTCATCTCCGCGGCGAACATGACCCCGAGAATGGAGCCGTCCGCAACGTCGAACTGGAAGGAAATCGCACCCGACCCAATGTCCCGCTGCGGTTTTCCGATCCGTTGCACGACCTCTTCGATCTTCATACCGCTCACGATCTGCTCGCACTCTTCCCGCGCGGGCAGATTTTTTTTATCCCTGTCGAGCCAGCTCACGGGATCGTTCTTATCGAACTGCTCCACGTCGTCGATGACGAGGTCCTCCCCCTCCCCGGAGAGCTTCAGACGGCGGATATAGCCGTCATCCATGGAATAATCGAGCGAAAGCTCGTCCGAAAGGCCCACAAAGGAGGGAATTCCGATCACGGCGACCGCCTCGACGACGGTTTTATCGCGGATATCGTCGAAATTTTCCGCTTCCGCCGTAACCCTGTCGTAGCCGTAATGCGTGACGATCTCCTCGTTTTTTATCACATAGATGTGATTTTTTTGACCGTCATCGTAAAAGGCGAGATCTTCAAAGAAGAGGCACCTCATCTCCCTGAGGTCCCCCACCGTGAGAGCGTCGCCTCCGCCCCCGACAGAGCGGGATAGGGCAAGCGCCGTCGGCACGGCGACCGCGGAGATCACTGCAAGGACGAGCACGGCCGCAAGGGTACAGAATGCCGCTTTTTTCGCATATATGTTGCGTTTTTTGAATTTGATGACCTCTCCCTCTTCCCTTGGAGCGTCGAATTTCGTTTCTGCGCCGAGCGACGCTTCAAACTCCCTCAAAAAAGTTTCTTCCGACCTTTTCATGCCTTTTTCCTCCACTTTCTGTATTTTTTCAGAGCGCGGTAATACCTCGTCTTGACGGTCCCGACCTTATCGTTCAGCCTCCTTCCGATTTCGTCGAACGGCAGGTCCTCCAAGAGCCGCAAGAGAATGATCTGCACGTCATCCTCGGGCAGGATCCGCCTGAGATCGGCGACTAATTCCCTGAACTTTTCATGCGCCAAAACGTCGAAATCGTCGCATAAGTCGCAAATTTTTTCGGGATCGAGGGGAACTGCGCGGCTGTTTTTCCGAATGAGCGAGAGCGCGTGGTTCTTGACGCTCGCCGCAAGATACCCACGGACGTTGCCGACGTCCGCGGCATGGGCAAAGAATCCGACAAACGTTTCTTCGACCGCGTCCTCAATGTCCGCCCTCTCCGCAAGATAGCGGGCCGCGATAAAGACCGCCAGAGGCTTGTATTTTGCATAGAGAAATTCAAACGTCGCCTGCGGTTCCCCCGCCTCATGCGAGCTGAGGGCACGCTTCAGCCTTTTTTCGTCGGTCATCCTTTGCTCCTTCCTATCTTTATGACGCACTGCCCCGCCAAAAAGTTTCAAAAGTCAGAAAAATATTTCTACAAAAAATCGCCCCGCAGGGCGATCTTTCAGTCAGATCATTCGATTTCGATAAAGTTGTTCTCGCTCTTTTTCTCGGGCCCCTTCTTGGGAACGGTGAGAGAGAGGATGCCGTTTGCATACTTCGCCTTGATTTGCTCGCGGGTGAGATCGCTGCCCACATAGTAGCTTCTCGAGGTCTGCTCGCGGATCTCCCTGCGAAGATACTTCTTGCCCTCCTCTTCCTTCTTCTGCTTGGCCGCGCTGACGGTCAGATACCCATTCTCGAGGGAAACTTTGATCTCGTCCTTCGCGTAGCCGGGGAGTTCGAGGTCGAGCTCGTAATCGGTTTCCGTTTCCTTGATATCCGTGCGGAGTTCCCGCGTTTCTTCAAAGAACATGGGCTTGAAGAAGTCGTCGAATACGTCAAAGAGGTCGTAGCTGTTTTGTCTTGTCTGAAGTTCGTGTTTCATGATATAAATCCTCCTAATCTTTCTCGGGAGGCTGCGGTGGATCGTTCCCGACGCCTGCCGCTTCCTTTGTTCACTTTTATTATACCGTTCTTTTGCAAGTTTCAAACACCTTTCTGAATTTTTTGAAGATTTTTTCGTATACTCCTCTTTAGGAGGAAAATATGATAGAACACGACACGATCGAACTCTACAGAGAATGCGACGCGGGGATCCAAATGGGGATCTCGGCGATCGACGAAGTCAAGGAACACGCCGCCGACATCCGCTTCAGGGAAATGCTCGACGGCTATCAGCGCGAGTATGCCTTTTTGCAGAACGAAATTCAGGGCATTTTGCACTCCTACCGCGACGAGGGGAAGGATCCCAACCCCGTTGCAAAGGGGATGGCATGGCTCAAGACAAACATTATGATGGCGGTGAAGGACACAGACGCGGAGATCGCCGACCTTCTCACCGACGGGTGCAACATGGGGATCAAGTCGCCGCACAAGTACCTCAACCAATACGCCGCCGCAGACGAACGCGCAAAGGACCTCATTTGCCGTCTTATTGAGCTTCAAGAACGCCAACGCAGAGAACTTTGCAGGTATTTATAACATAACATATGTTATATAACGTATGTTATGTTTGAACGGCGCTGTGCTGCCGCTCGCTCATCCTGAGCGCAGCGAAGGATCCCGTTGAACCAACGGAAGCAGCCACGCCGCATGTTACGGACTTCGTAGCGGCGTCATGCTGAGAACGGGAGCACAACGCAGTCTGCGAAAGCTTTACCGAAGCATCTCGCCGCATGCTTCCGTAATCGCCCCGCCGTTCCCAATCACGTCACCCTGCCCCGCGCGCTCATCCTGAGCGCAGCGAAGGATCCCGTTAAACCTACGGAAGCCTGTTCCCTCATTCCGAGCCCCGTAAGGGGCGAGAGAATCTCGCTCTAAGAACGGAAGTCCGTAAGTCTACGAGATCCCCTCGCTTCGCTACTTCGCGCTACGCGCTCGTGCCGCGCTTAGACACGAATAGAATGCGCGCGGGGCGGGATGAGGGAGGCGGCGGGAACGTCCTCGCTTCCCCTCTTAGGGGAAGTACCCCGAAGGGGGGGATAGGGTTCCAAAACCCTTCCGTCACGGCAAGGACAGCCGTGCCACCTTCCCCCCAAGGAAAAGACTTGAGCCCCCTCCTTGGGGAGGGGCAGGGGGCGGGGAATCCCATAAAACCAACGGATCCCATGATTGCAATTCACAAAATTAGTAAAATTTTTTCAAAAAACTATTGCAAAATAAATTTGTTTGTTGTATAATATATAGCTAACCAAAAAAGAAAGGGGAAAAACTATGATACAGGTCACATTCAACAATCAAACTTTATCCGTGGAGGACGGCACGAGGGTGCTCGACCTAATTGATAAGGACGAGCGGAAAAATCTCGTCGTCTGTCAGGTGGGCGCACAGGTCAAGGAACTCAACTACCGTCTTTCCGAAAAGAACAACGGCATGACGATCCGTCTTTTGAACCTCAGCAACGAGGAAGCGGGCAAGGCGTACAGCGCAACGCTGCGCTACGTCGTCGCAATGGCGTTCTACCGCCTCTACCCCGACGTCAAGATCCGCTTCTCCTACAACATTTCCCGCTCCATCTCCTGCCAGGCGCTGACGAAGAATTTCAACATGTCGCATGCGTTTGAAGAGATCGTGAAGGAAGTCCGCCGCATCATCGACGAGGACCTCCCCATCGAACGCGTCACCGTGACCATCGAGGAGGCGACAGAGATCTATAAGAAGTTCCACCTCGACGACAAGATCGACATCTTGAAGTACCGTCCCGAGAACACGGTCCATCTCTACAAGTGCGGCGAGTACTATAACTATCTGCACACCTACATGCTGCCCTCCACGGGCTGCATCCACAACTATACGATCACGCCGTATAGCCCCGGCATCATCATCCAATACCCCCGCCACGACTTCGACACCAACATTCCCGAATTCGAGGAGGAATCGGTGTACTGCCGTTCCCTCCAGCGTGCCTATGACTGGACGGTCAAGGCCAAGGTGCAGACGGTGACGGACATCAACCGCAAGATCGAACGGGGCGAAACGCTCGAATTCGTCCAAATGTGCGAGGCCTATCACAACCGCCAGCTCACCAAGCTCGGCGACATGATCGAGAGCGACATCGAAAACGTCCGCCTCGTCGCGATCGCGGGCCCGAGTTCGAGCGGCAAGACCACATTCTGCAACCGTCTTCGCATCGAGCTTCTCTCCCGCGGCATCAACCCCGTGACGATCTCGATGGACGATTTCTATTTTGAAAAGGACAGGATCAGTGAGATACAGGGCGTTCCCGCCGACCATCTCGACCTCGAACACATCAACTGCCTCGATATCGAACTCTTCAACAAGTGCCTGTTCGACCTCATCAACGGCGAAGAGGTGACGCTGCCCCGCTTCAACTTCCAGACGGATAAACGCGAGGCGGGCAAGACCATCCGCGTCGAGCCGAACGTTCCCATCATCATCGAGGGCATCCACGCGCTCAACGAAAAGCTGACGAAATCCATTCCGAAACATCAGAAGTTCAAGATCTATATCGCGCCGCACGCCCAGCTCAATATCGACAATCACTCCCCGCTCTCCATCACAAATTCAAGACTTATACGCCGAATTGTGAGGGATATGCAGTTCAGAAACTGCTCTGCGGCCAACACGATCGACATGTGGCAATCGGTGAGAAACGGCGAGTTCCGCTGGATCTATCCCAACCAGGAAAACGCCGACTTCGTCTTCAATTCGAGCCTCGGCTACGAGCTCTGCGTGCTCAAGAAGAAGGCGATGGAGGCCCTCACGAAGATCGAACCGACAGCGCCGCAGTACCTCACCGCGAACCGCCTCATCAAGATCCTGAAGTACTTCCGCGAGATCGACGACGACTCGATCATTCCCTGCAGTTCCCTCATCCGCGAATTCATCGGCGGCAGCTGCTTCAACGTATAAAATTTCACACTTATAGCGCGAAAAAGCCATTTTCACGAAGTCCGCACGCCGCGTTCTATCGCGCTTATCCCGACCTCACAGCGAAGGGGAAGGATCCCATGAAACGCACGGGGGCTTAAGCGGCGTCATGCTGAGAACGCAAACCGTACGCAGTCTACGGGAATTCTACCGAAGCATCTCGCCGCATAGTATCAATTACGCCCCGCGAGATTCTTCGAGTTAAGTCCTCGGACTTCGTTCTTTCTCCGTTTCTCAGAATGACGCGGGGCGGGATGAGGGGAAGGCTTAAGCCTTCTCTTTCAATCAAACCATCAAAAAAGAGCACATAAGTGCTCTTTTTTTGGTATTCATGGGAATGAACGGCTTGGAATTAAGGCGTTCAGTAAGTAAAGGAGAGGAGGATAGAAACGCTGTAGGCGCCGGAGCGGAAGTCCACGGTGAGGGCGGTGAGGCCGTCGTCGCC
>CANQUY010000083.1 GCA_947627125.1 uncultured Clostridia bacterium | reverse complement strand
GCATTCTCATTGCCAATGAGATCGACTTTAAGCGGGCGAAAATTTTGTCGCAAAATGTCGAACGCATGGGCATCACCAACTGCGCCGTTCTCTCCGCTTCCCCCGAAACGCTTGCCGAGATGTTTCCCGCCTACTTCGACCTTGTCCTCGTGGACGCTCCCTGCTCGGGGGAGGGCATGTTCAAGAAGGAGCCGAATGCCGTTCCCGAATGGAGCGAGGAGAATGTTGCCATGTGCGCCGCGCGGCAGAAAAAAATCCTTGCGTTTGCTGCGAAAATGCTGCGCGCGGGCGGGCGGCTCATCTATTCCACCTGCACCTTTTCCGAGGAGGAGGACGAGTGGCAGATCCATGATTTTTTGGAGGCTCACCCCGATTTTTCGCAACTTATGCAGCGGAAACTCTATCCGCATGAGTTCAAGGGCGAGGGGCACTTCATGGCGATGTTGGAGCTGGCCACCCCCCTACCCCCCTCCACAGGAGGGGGCATGAAAGAGGAGTCCTCCACAGGAGGGGGCGAAGGCTCCCCCCTTGGGGGAAAGGCTTCCGCGGTGAATTCTTGCGCTCCCCCTGCGTCAGGGAAGGTGACTACTACTTGCCCTCCCCCTGTGTTAGGGAAGGCGACTACTACTTGCCCTCCCCCTGCGTCAGGGAAGGTGACTACTACTTGCCCTCCCCCTGGGGGGGGGGGGGGGGGGGGGGGTCCGCCTCAAACCTTTCCGCATTCAAAAAAATGGGGCGGCGGAAAAGGCGTTCTCCGCGTTCTGTGCCGATTTCTTCGGCGGTTTTGTCCCCGACGGCGGCATTCACACCCTCGCGGACGGCAGAATGTTCCTCGTCCCCGCGGGCATGCCCGACCTCACGGGGGCCCATCTTCTGCGCCTCGGCGTGGAACTCGGCGAATGGGACGGCAAAAATTTCAAGCCCGCCCACGCCCTTGCGCTCGCCTACGGGGACCGCGCGAAGAGGAAAATCGATCTCACCGAAGAGGATGCAAAGAAATATCTGCGCGGCGAAACGCTCACATATGATGCAAAAAACGGCTGGTGCGTGCTGTGCCTGAATGGCTACCCGCTCGGGCTCGGCAAGGCCGTGGACGGCACGGTGAAGAACCACTACCCGAAACGCCTGCGCCTGCGAAGCTGAGGGGGTGCGATTTAACTTGTTGATGACGGTAGAAGCATTCTGATTACGTCATCCTGAGCGTAGTCGAAGGATCACCGCATTATAATAAGGTGATGGTTCGACTGCGCTCACCATGACGTAATTGGAATGACGCGGGGCGCGCGGGTGCAGGATGAGCGCGCGGGGCGGAGAGAGTGAAAAAAGCATATAAGTATAAAAAAATACCCCCTCGCAAGGTTGCGAGGGGGAAATGTTTTAGTCGTCGTAAGGATCGGGGCCGTTGTCCTTCTTGGGCGAAGGCGTTTCGGCGGGAGCCTCGGGCGCCGCGGGTGCGACGGGTGCGGGCCTCGTTCTCTTCACCTGCTTCTTCGCAGGGGAGCCGTTCTTGTGCTTCTTGTTGAGCACGGTGCGGACAATGACCGCTACGACTGCGAAGATCGTGACGAGCGCGAGCACGGAGGAGGAGAGCACAAGCCAGATATTCGTTTCGGAATTGTTGTTCTCGTCCTCTTCTTTCGGTTCCTCGTCGGGAGTTTCATCGGGCACGGAAGCCGTGACGCTCTGTTCGAGCGGGGTGAAGTCAAGATAGATCGAGTAGGAGGGATTTGCCGGATAGCCATCCGCGCCGTAGAGCGTTCCGTCCTCGTCGTAGCACTTGAGCCAAACCGTTCCTTCCTCGTAGGAGGACTGCTTGTAGTTCTCCCACTTGTTGTAATCCACTTCCTCATGCTCTCTGTCGTGGCGGAGATAGCTTGCGGAATCGAAGAAGGAGAAGGTGTAGTAGAGCGCGAGGTTCTCGTTGAGCTTTTCGGGATCGCCGCTGAGCTTGTTGGCATCCTTTTCGAGGAGAAGGCCCTTTGCGCCGACGTCGCCGTCGCGGAGCGATTCAAAGTTGGAGATGGAACCGGAGCTGTAGGCGTCGAAGAACACATAGCCGCCTGCGGGGAGCCCGTCCTGCGCATTGGTGCGGTCGCCCGCCCAAACTTCGAGGCGGTAGGTCTTGGAAGCGCTGCCCGTGCGGACATAGAAGTTCACGTCGATCCACTTATCCGCGTTGGCGTCTGTTCCCGTGACTGAGATGACGCTCTCGTACTTCTTGCTGTCCGCATCCTGATAGTTGTAGCGGAGAATGCTTGCGCCCTCGTATTCGGTGGGAAGCTGGGTGACTTCCTGCGTGTAGTTGCCGTCGTCGTCCAAATAGCCGTAGTACTTTCCGTCCGCTTCGTTGTAGTAGAACGCGGTCATCTTGTCGGAAGTGATGAGGTTTCCGTTCTCGTCCTTCGTGTAGTTTGCGAAGTTCGTGTACAGCTTGGTATCGGAGCTATCCTTCGAGCTGTAGAGCCCGTTCGACTCGAGATAGAAGAGGACGTCCGCTTTCTTGTTGAAATCCTTGCTGTCGGGATCGCAGCGGAGAATGTTGCCGTCGTCGTCATACCAATAGGTGAGAGCGGGAACAGCGGGGGAGAGCATGGTGTCGAGCCCGTTGGTGAGGTCGGACGTGTCGAGCAGGTAAATGTACGCCGTTGCGCCCTTTGAAACCTTAATGCGGAGGGAGATACGCTGCGAGCTGTTTGCGGAGATCGTAGTTTCCATCGTGCGGCTGATGAAGCCGTAGGAAGCCGTGGGAGCGGAGGAGGCGTTCATGATGACGAGGGGCTGGTTGGCCTCGCGGGGGCTCGTGCCGCCGTTTTCGCCGAACAGCTTGCCCCACCATGCGTCTGCATCCGAAGTCGTTCCCGCAACGCCGCTGAGCTTGGTCGCCCAGTCGGAGTTGTTCTTCATATAGTTCTCTGCGTATTCCTTTCTGAGAAGCCCTGCGTAAACGCCCGCGGGAACTTCGTTGTTGTTGCCGTTTTCGGTGAAGAGGTTGGAGCCCGCGACTGCGCCCGTGAAGGAGGAGGGAGCCGCAAGATCTTCCTTGATATTGGAGGAGGCGGACGCCGTGTCGAAGTGGGAATCATCCTGCGCATAGGAGGTCAGGGAAACCTTCTGCGCATAGGTGCCCGTGGAGGCATAGCCGTACTGCGTCTTGGTGAGGTCCATCATCTTGAAATCGGTGAAGGCCGCATAGCCGTCGCAGTAATCCGCCGCGCTCGTGCCCTGTACCGTCGTTGTGCCGAAGGTGAAGTTGAGGTAGAACGTCTTGGCAGTTTCCGTATCGTTGGAAACAAAGAAGAAGCACTGCACCCAGCCCTTGTAGATATCGGTGAGCTCTTCCTTCGTGCTGTCGATCGTGACGGGGGAAACCGTCTTGGAGTCGAAGGGGGAGATGGAAGTCTTTTCTTCGCCGTCCACGAGGGTCACCCCTGCGCCCCTGCCCGAGCGGACGTCCCACGTCTTGACGAAGAAGGAAACGATTTTTCTCGTATTGGGCTGGAGGGTGAAGAGCTCATTGTTCTTCACCGTCGCCGTGTAGGCCGCGCCGTTGGTGGAGAGGAGCATGAGCACGGGGACGTCGTCCTTCACGCCGTTCGACGCGGTGAAGGGGAACTTGTCCTCGAAGTCCGTCTTGAAAATGTTCTTGAGGTAGCCGTTCGAGTTTGCTTTCGTCTTGAGTTCGCCGTACGTCATGATGCCGACAACGCTCTGCTGTGCTTCCGGCGTCGTGCCGTCCGTGCGGTTATCCTCGATATAGGAGTAATACGTCTTGTTTTCGGAAACTTTCTCGGAGGTCAGCCCTTCGCTGAAGTCCCCCGTGAGCTGGCCCATGGTGAGGGCGTTGAAATCGTCGGAGAGAAGGTCGAGCGCATAGACGTTGGCGTCGTGCTGTTTGTCGCGGTCGAAGATCTTATCCTTGGAGTCGGAGTTGATGTCGCATTTGTAGAGAACGTTCGCGGTTTTCCCGTCGTATGCGGCGGCGCGCGTCTTGGTGACGACGATATCGTCGAAGAAAGCGTAGCCGTCTACATTCTCGTAGCGGTTATCGGAGGAAGTGCCCTGCCCGAGGCCGAGCTTGATGCGGAACGTCGTCGTGGCGTAGGTGTTGCCGCGCACATGGATGGTGTACTGCTGCCATTCGCCGCCCGTGCGGATATTCTTGATCTGCATTTCGGGAAGGGTCTGCCCGCCGACGGTGTTGATGACGCCGATATACGCGCCTCCCTTGGATTGGACCTCTTCCTTTTCGCCCACGGTGTGCTCCGCGTCGAACCAGTGATACAGATCGTCCGTGCGGACCCAGACGGAGATCTCCGCCGCCGCGCCCGCTTCGATGGTGATCGTCGTGGAGGAGGTGTAGTACTGCGCGGTACCCAAGACGTCGTCCGAGATGCGCTTGTTGTGGATCATGAGGACGGAATTTTCGCCGTCCTTTGCGCCCGTTCTCGGCGTGGGGAGCTTCTCCTTGTCTGTAAAGTCGGACTTCAGATATTGGACATCCTCATAGTCGATGGAATACTTGTAGTCGCTGTACAGTGAGAATTCATCCGCCGAATCGACGCCGTAGTACTTGTAGAAAAGAAGGCGGTCGTATACGCTCGCCTCTTCCCAATGCGCCTCGGCGTTTGCGGCAGCGTCCTCGGTGAGTTCCTTTGCGGTGAACGTCGTCGAGCTCTCGTTGGTGCCGATCTCATCTTCCGCGCCCTCGGGCACGAGGCTGTAGGCCGATTTCGTAAGTTCGTTTGCCCACTCCTCCGTATTGACGATCCCGGAGGCGGTGATGGAGGAAGGGGAGCCGGACGTGAACGACCAGCTCGTGGGCGAGGAGATGAACGAACGCTTGTCCTCGAGTTTTGTGTCCCTCTCGGAGAAGAATTCAAAGTTGCCGTTGCGGAGGAGTTGGGTATCCGTCGCGGATACGGTCTGCTCATCCTCGTCGTCATCGGTATCTCCGTTGCCGCCCTCGGTCCCGCCGCAGGCCGCAAGCATGCCCAGCGTAAGGGTAGCGCACAGCGCGGCGGAGAGCGCTACGAGCGTCCCCCTGCGTTTCCCATGAAAAAAGTGTTTTGCCATATTTCCATCCTTTTACGGCGGGAGCCCTCGGGGCCCGCCGCTGCATTTTTTGAGTTACGTCCCTATTTTAATATAAAATGCAATTCTTAGCAAGCAATTCCGCGTGACTTCAATCAAAAAAAGAGAAATTTTTTTCAAAAGTCACATACTTTTCAAAAAAGAAGGTCCGCCGCGAGGGGTTTTCGGGCGGAAAAGGGGGAAGAAATGCGAAAAGGATCGGATCTTGGAAGAAGCGTGCGGAGCGGAGCCCTGCTCGGCGCGGTGAACGGCCTCTTCGGCGGCGGGGGAGGAATGGTGGCCGTGCCTCTTCTGGAACGTTCCCTCCCCACGCGCGCGGCCCATGCAACGGCGATCGCCGCCGTTCTCCCCGCCACCGCCCTGAGCGGAGCCGTCTACCTCTTTACGGGGAGGGTCCCCCTTCCGCGGCTCATTCCGTCGGCGCTCGGCGTCATGCTCGGCGGATATTTCGGGGCGAAACTTCTGCCCCTTCTCCCCGTGCGGGCGGCGGATGTGCTCTTCGGGATCCTGATGCTCGCCGCGGGCATTGGCATGGTTTTCTGATGTCCTTTTACCTCTTCTTTCTCGCGGGCGTTGCGGGCGGCCTCCTCGGCGGCATGGGAATGGGGGGAGGGACGGCGCTCATTCCCATCCTCGTCCTCTTTTTGGGGGTGGAACAGGGCGCGGCGCAGGGGATCAACCTCCTCTCCTTCGTGCCGATGTCCATCGTCGCCCTCTCCGTGCATGCCAAGTGCGGGCTCGTCAAGGGAAGGGAGGCCGTTCCCGTCGCCCTGCCCGCCCTTCTCACCTCCGCGCTCTTTTCCGTCTGCGCGGGGTATATCCCGTCCGCGCTTTTAAAGCTCTCCTTCGGCGTGTTTCTCATCTGCCTTTCGCTTGCCCGCCTGCGGCGCGCGTTCTCCCCCAAAGGACGCCCGCGCATATGATTTTTTGTGAAAAATCATGTAAATTTTTGCAAAAAAGAAAAAAATTTTCAAAAAGGGTATGGACAAAACTTAAGCTGTATGGTAGAATTACAATGTAATTTTGTATAGAATAGGGAAATATCAGCAAAAGGGCCCTACGGGGTAAGATTCCGCAAAATTGCGACAGGTGACGATATGGAGAAAATTGGAATCATCGATTTGGGGTCAAATTCTGCCCGCCTTGTGATCGCCGAGATCTTCGACGAGAACTATTTTGTTGTTACTGACGAGCTCAAGGAGAGCGTGCGTCTCGGACAGGATATGGACAGGGACGGCTTTTTGAAGCCGCAGAGAGTGGCCGAAACCATCAGCGCACTCAAAATGTTTAAACGGCTCTGCGACGCGAGCGGGGTCGAGAGGATCATCGCCGTTGCGACGGCGGCGGTCCGCCGTGCAAAGAACCAGCGTTCCTTCCTCGACGAGATACAGGCGACGGTGGGGATCCGCTTCGAGGTCCTTTCGGAGGAAGCGGAGGCGACGCTCGTTTACCGCGGCGTGATCAACTCGATGGATATCCCCAAGGGGATCGTTCTCGAGATCGGCGGCGGCAGCACCAAGATCATCTACTACAACCGCAGGAGCGTCCTGCAATACAGCTCTCTTCCCTTCGGCGCGGTGACGCTCACCGACCTCTTCAAGGACGACGGCACCCCCGAGGAGCAGACGGCTCGCATCGAGGAGTTTTTCACCGAGCAGTTCAAGAAGATCGACTGGCTCGCCGCGGTGGAGCCCGACACGCAGATGATCGGCGTGGGCGGGTCCTTCCGCAATCTCTATAAGATCAACCGTATCGTGCGGAAATATCCGCTGAATACCGTGCATAACTATCAATTCCAGACCGAAGATTTCCGCTCTATCTATGAGATGGTGCGCGTTTTGGACGTCGAAAAGCGCAAGCGCATCCGCGGGCTCTCCCCGAACCGTGCGGATATCATGCCCGCCGCGCTCGCCATCATCAAGGCGTTTACGGACTTTCTGCAAATCGAGTCCTTCACGATCTCGGGCAGCGGGCTCCGCGAGGGCATTTTATTCAACCAGGCGGTGCCGATCACGGCGGAACGGCCCATTTCGGACGTGCTGTCCTATTCCCTCAACACACATGTGAAATATTACGGCTGCGACGCGAAGCACGTCGAAAATACGGTGCATCTCGCCATCCAGCTCTTCAAACAGCTCCGCGTGCTGCACAAGTTCCCGCGGATCTACCTCAAGGTGCTCAAGATCGCGGCGAGCCTGCACAATGCGGGCCTGCGCGTGCGCTACTACAATCATCAGGAGCACAGCCGCTATATCATTCTGAATGCGGGGCTGTACGGCGCGACCCACCGCGAGATCGTCCTCGCCGCCTTTGTTGCGGGATGCCACAAGAAGGAGGACATCAACCTCTCCGATTGGGCCAAGTATAAGGACATCGTGTCGGAGGACGACCTCGACATCGTGAAAAAGCTGGGGATCCTTCTTCGGATCGCGGAATGCCTCGACCGCAGCGGCAAGGGCGTCGTGAAGGGGATCAACTGCGACGTTTTGGGGGATTCCGTCATCATGAAGACGGAGCTCGCCGGCGACGCGGCGCTGGAGATCCGCCAGGCCATGCTCGCCGCCCCCGAATTCAAGAAGCAATTCAAGAAGAATCTTGAGATACTGTAAAGATTCGATGAATTCTTTTCAAGGGCGAAAAGAATTCATCGAGGGGTTAAGTGCCGTATTCCACAATGACTTGTGCGGCCGACAGCTCCGTTTTTCACAGGGGCAGGAAGCCGCAGGTATGCGGCAAATTGAGTGCGCTTAGGCAGGGCGACCCTGCCACGCGCAG
>CANQUY010000082.1 GCA_947627125.1 uncultured Clostridia bacterium | reverse complement strand
GGAAAGGCGAGGCAAGAGCTCACCGACGGGACGGTAACGCCCCGTGCCATGTAAACCCCGTCCGATGCAAGTTTGGGATCTTCTCATGTAGGGTTGCCCGCCCGAGGAGATCCGTGAATAACGCTTGAGCCCGTCGGCGACGGCGGGCGTAGATAAATGACCGCGCTCGACAGAACCCGGCTTACAGGTCCGCTCGTATCCCAAGGCCGTCCCCGCATTCCTGCGGGGGCGGCTTTGGAGTTATAGAAATATAAAATAATAACATATGTTATATAACACATGTTATTATAAATTTGTTTTCGCCGTACTTTTTTCTCCGTTTTCCCCGATTGCTCTCCGTTTTCCCTTGTGCCCCTCCAAAGGAGGAATCCCTCTCATGCCCCCTCCCTTGGAGGGGTTTTCTCATGCCCCCTCCATGAGAGGGGGTAGGGGGTGGGCACATTCCCAAAACACAAAAAGCGCCCGCCGACAGTGTCGGCGGGCGCCCTAAAATTCAATACAGTTATTCGATCGGTTTCAGCTTTGCCGTGAAGTGGCGGAGGATGGGCGGTTCCTCCACGATCTCGTAGCCCTTGACCGACGAGGCGCGTTCCTTGATATTGCAGAGGGCGTCGGCAATGACGTCGAGATGGGACTGCGTATAGACGCGGCGGGGAATCGCAAGACGGGTGAATTCAAAATCTGCCTCGAGCTGTTTGCCCGTGTCGGGATCGTTTCCGAGAAGGAAGGAGCCGATGTCGCACGCGCGGATGCCCGCTTCAATGTACAGTTCCACCGCGAGAGCCTGTGCGGGGAATTGATAATAGGGAATGTGGGGGAGAAGTTTCTTCGCGTCCACAAACACGGCATGGCCGCCGACAGGGCTCTGGTAGGGAATGCCCGCTTCGTCAAGACGGGCGGCAAGGTATTCCATCTGCCCGATGCGGTAGCGGAGGAAATTTTCGTCAACGCCCTCCCTAAGGCCGATGGCGAGGGCCTCGATGTCCCGTCCCGACATGCCGCCGTAGGTCACGAAACCCTCAAAGGAGATCGTGCGCTGCTTCACTGCCTCGAACAGTTTCTTGTCGCGACAGCCGATAAGACCGCCCATGTTGACGATGGCGTCCTTCTTCGCGCTCATTGTGAAGCAATCGGCATTTTCGAAGCATAAGTGCAAGATTTCTTGGATAGAGCAGTTCTCGTAGGCCTTTTCGCGCTGTTTGATGAAATAGGCGTTTTCGGCACAGCGTGCGGCGTCGATCATGAAAGGAATTTGATACTTATGTGCGATTTTAGCCGTCTTTTGAATGTTTTCGACGGACACGGGCTGGCCGCCTGCGGAGTTGTTGGTGATTGTCATGATGATGACGCCCACGTTCTCCGCCCCGAGTTCGTGAATGAGCTCCTCAAGCTTGCCGCAGTCCATGTTCCCCTTAAAATCGTAGTAGGTCGCCGTGTCGAGAGCCTCGGGCACGACGCAGTCGATGGCGCGCGCCCCCGCGAGTTCCACATGGGCGCGGGTCGTGTCGAAATGCATGTTCGCAATGGCATATTTTTTGCCCTCGAGCAGAATGGGGAGCAAAACTTTTTCTGCCGCACGGCCCTGATGGACGAGTTGAATGTACGGCATCGAAAAGACCTCTTGGGCAGAAATTTGCAACTTATAGTAGCTTTCCGCGCCCGCGTAGGACTCATCGCCCATCATGACGCCCGCCCATTGTGCGTTGGACATGGCGCCCGTACCGCTGTCGGTGAGAAGGTCGATATACACGTCGGTCGCGGCGAGGGAAAAGACGTTGTAGTTGGCGGCGGCGATCTTTTCTTCGCGTTCGCGTCTGGTGAGAAGTTTCAGCGGCTCCACGCTCTTGATGCGGAAGGGCTCGGGAATGTAGATTGGTTTCATGATTGTCCTCCTTATCTTTCCCTTTGATTATATAACGAAAGAGGGGAAAAGTCAATACAGCTTTGAAAATTCGTTGCATATCACAAAAAAATGGGGTGAAATAGCTTGATTTCGTCCTTCACATTTGGTATAATACAGAGGTCACGAGGAGTAGCGCAGTTTGGTAGCGCGCTTGGTTCGGGACCAAGAGGTCGCGTGTTCAAATCACGTCTCCTCGACCAAGGGACGGGGGAGCCTATCGGCTCCCCCGTCCCTTGGTTTATAACACGATATAGGGCTTCGACCTCCTCGTCCCGCCCCGCGCTCATTCTTAGCGTATACAAAGAATCCCGTAAAACGCACGGAAGCCCGTGGGTGCGGCGTCATGCTGAGAAGGGGAGCAGGAGGAGAGAACGGGAATTAAGCCGCCGCGTCATTCTGAGAAACGGAGAAGAAGGAGGGGACGGAAACTAACCCGAAGAATCTCGCGGCGAAAGTCCGTAAAGGTAGCGGCGAGATGCTTCGGTACAGCTTTCGTAGACTGCGTTGTATTCGCGTTCTCAGCATGACGCCGCACCGCCCAGCCGTTCTGATTACGTCATGGTGAGCTCTGTCGAACCATCACCTTATTATGCTGCGGTGGCCCTTCGACTACGCTCAGGGTGACGTGATTAGGAACGACTGGGTAGGAACCCGCCCCCCGACCGCTCATCCCAAGCGTAGCGAGAGGATCTCATAAAACCGACGGGGCAACGGCTTTTAACAACTTTAAATCAAATTGCAAAAAAAGTCTTGCAAATTGCACAGCATTGTGGTATACTGAAATTGCGCCACAATTGAATACGTTTATGAATATATGGCTACAATAGGCACTGTTGTATCCTTTTTTCCATATATTCATAAATGGGAAAATTCTATTGTGGCGCAACACATTCGGGATACTCACTGCGGGCGTTCCCAATGTGGAGCGTCCTTATTTTTTGCCCGCAAAAAAACAAAAGGAGAAGAAACATGGAACAAGACAAGACAAAACTCTTAAGCGACCTCTACGCCATCCGCGCAACCATGTCGGTTGTGGCGATGAATGATGATAGTAGTGAAGCAGAAAAATTGGGAATTAGGGAAACTAATGATGAAATCGAGAAGGAAAAAAGCTTAATTGTACAGAAGAAACATGACACTGAGGTGCAATTAAATAGTATGCGATATACCACGCATATCGCAAACCGAAAGAAAGATTTGGATGAAGCACAAGAAAAATTACAGAATGCACAAAAGGATTTTGAATATAAGCGGAAGCAAAAAGAAGAGCAATATAAGGAATCAAGGCATTCCTTCAAACATTATTTCACTTTCGTCCCGGGAAAGGTATGGGGAATTTATTGTGGTGTAGATGCGGGAATTTGGCTGTTGTTGTATATTATAATGATTATTGCAGGTACTATAGGCACTACTATTTTCTTTATAGTAGTCTTTGCATTGCCTACGCCAATCGTACTTTTTATCATTCATCCCATCGTATATTTATATTATCGGAGAAAAAAAGTTTATGAATATGAGAGCTATAAAAGAGAACATTATGACCCAAGCAAAGATAAATTAGAAAAATGCCAAAAAGAAGTAGATCAACTTGAAGATGGAATTAAGAGGGCAAAAACCGCTATTTTGAACGGTGAGGTTTATATGACGCCCGATGATGCAAGGCGGGTCGAGGGGGAGCTGGCAGAACAAGAGCAAATATACCAGGCAATCATCAAGCGGTTGGAAGATCAAATCCTGCCGCATAAAAACGCCATCAAAGAAATTGCCATATGTTCTCAAGGAATCATTGAGAGTGCAACAAAAGCCTATCCCCTTATCGATTTCCGCGATTGGGAGAATGTGGATTTGATTATCTACTATTTTGAAACAGGACGGGCGGATGATATGAAAGAGGCGTTGCAACTTGTAGATCGGCAGAGGCAGACGGATGAAATTGTGGATGCGATTGAAATGGCCTCAAAGTCAATATGCAAGACATTTAAAAATACGATGGGATGGCTTGGAAGTTCTCTGGCGCAGTCGTTCAGTGTGTTGTCAAGGCAGATGGCACAGCAGCATGCTGAACTCATGGCGGGAATGGAACAACAAGCGGAGGCGCAGAGAGAGATGTCCGAGGCGCAGAACCGGGAGCTCCGCGGACTCCGCGAACAGGCGGCGGCCGAAATGAGCATGCAGGTCAGCGCACAGGCCATGAATCAAGCGTTGCTCGAAAAGATCTCTGTGTCGAGCTTAGACCTCGCTGAGAAGATGGCCAGACAGATGAGGGAAGTGTACGGGTTGTATTGAGAATAAGTAATGTCTGTGCCCGAGGGGATTTCCGCAAGGAAATCCCCTCGGGCACAGGTTTTTTTGGAGAGAATGTTGCCCACCCCCCTACCCCCTCCTCGGGAGGGGGCATGACGTTCGGGCTCTCGGGAGGGGGCATGACGTTCGGGCACGCCCCGCCGCTTCCAAATCACGTCATGGTGAGCAACGTCGAACCATCACCTTATTAGAATGCGGTGACCCTTCGACTACGCTCAGGGTGACGTATTCAGAACGTCGGGGCAGGAGGACGCAGCCGCCGCGTCATTCTGAGAAAGGGAGAATGAACGAAGTCATAAGGACTTGACCCGAAGAATCTCGCGGCGAATGTTTGTAAAGTATGCGGCGAGATGCTTCGGTAGTGCTTCCGTAGACTGCGTTGTGCTCCCGTTCTCAGCATGACGCCGCTTACAGGCCGCCTTGCCGCCGCGTCATTCTGAGAAAGGGAGAATGAACGAAGTCATAAGGACTTGACCCGAAGAATCTCGCGGCGAATGTTTGTAAAGTATGCGGCGAGATGCTTCGGTTCGGCTCTCGTAGACTGCGTTGTGTTCACGTTCTCAGCATGACGCCGCTATGGGCTTCCGTGCGTTTTATGGGATCCTTCGCTGCGCTCAGGATGAGCGGGTGGGGGCGGCGAAAGTCCGTAAAGCATGCGGCGAGATGCTTCGGGTCGGATTCCGTAGACTTCGTTGTGCTCACGTTCTCAGCATGACGCCGCCACGAAGTTCGTAGAGCATGCGGCGAGATGTTTCGGTAGGGCTCTCGTAGACTGCGTTGGGGCTCACGTTCTCAGCATGACGCCGCCACGAAGTCCGTAAAGCATGCGGTGAGATGCTTCGGTAGGGCTCTCGTAGACTTCGTTGGGGCTCACGTTCTCAGCATGACGCCGCTGAGGGGACGGGGGAGGCGAAGGAGGGAATTTTTCAAATCAATGAAAAATGCGTGACAAAGAGCGGGGAGGGCTGGTATAATAGAAGAAAAACCGTCAGAGAGGACAATCCGAAATCGTATGAGCGCATGGGAAATCGCCACAATCATCTTTGAGATCCTCGGGGGCATGGGGACCTTCCTCATCGGCATGAAGCTGCTCTCCGAGAACATGACCAAACTTGCGCATGGAAAACTGCAGAAGATGCTGAACAAGACGGCGGACAGCCGTTTTGCAGGCGTCGGGATCGGCGCGGCGGTCACCGTGCTCGGGCAGAGCTCCGCCTTTACCACCGTCATGGTCGTCGGCCTCGTGAACGCGGGGATCATGACCCTCTTCCAGGCGACGGCGATCATCATGGGGGCGAATATCGGCACGACGCTGAACGCGTGGGTCATTGCCCTCGGCGGGTCGGACATCACCGTCGTTTTCTTTGTCCTTGCGGCGGCGGGCGTGCTCATGACCATGTTCTCCAAGAAGGAACGGATCGTGACGCTCGGCTCCGTCATTGCGGCGTTCGGCATCATCTTCGTGGGGCTGAAATTCATGTCGGGAGCGTTGACGTTCGACAGGGGCAGCGAGGCCTATGCGGCCGTTTCCAATGTCCTGCATGTCATCAAAAATCCCATGTTATTGCTCGTAATCGGCATTCTCATCACCGCCTTGGTGCAGTCGTCCACGGCCGTCAATGCCATCATTCTGACGATGGTATCCTCGGGGCTCACGATCGGCGACGGCGGGAACGCGGCCCTCTATATCATCATCGGTTCCAATATCGGGACGTGCGTTACGGCGCTCATTTCCTCCCTCGGCGCGGGGGCGAATGCCAAGCGTGCGGCGCTCATCCATTTCCTCTTCAACCTCTTCGGCGCGATCATCTTTATGACGGTTTTGGTCGCGTGGCCAGCCTTTTCGGACACCGTGTTGAATGGCGTCATTCCGACGGGCGGCATGATCTTTGAGGGCAGAGATATGGCGCCGGGAATGCAGATCGCACTCTTCCACACCCTCTTTAATACCGTCAATACCTTGCTGTTTTTGCCCTTCGTCAAGGGGTTTGTGTGGATCGCGGAACATCTCATCCGCGAGAAACAACAGGACGAGGCGGAGATCGAACTCTACAGCGAACTCGACGAACGCCTGTTGCGCTCTCCCTCCGTCGCCCTCGGCTACATGTATCAGGAAACGGGCAAGGTCTTTTCTTACGCCATGGCGGAGCTCGACAGGGCGTTTGAGGCCTTTTTGAAGAAGGATGTTTCCTCGGCGGAGGAGATCAACCGCAGAAATGCCCGCCTCGCCGCCGCCAACATGAAGGGTGTTTCCTACCTCGTGAAGCTCACCGCGCAGACCTCTGTCATCGAGGACGAGCAGACGATCTCCGACCTGCACTATGTCCTCAACGATATCATGCGCGTGGGCGAACTCGCCGACAACGTCACCAAATACACCCGCCGCACTGTGGAGGACAAGCTGGTTTTCTCCGATGAATTTTTGGAGATGCTGGGCGCCATGTACGAAAAAATTCAACACTTATATGCGATTTCTCTCGATATTTTCCTCAAAAAAGATGTGTCGAGGCTTGGGGAACTCGACGCCCTCGAGGATGAAGTGGACAGCGACAGGCACGAGCTCATCCACGCCCATATCAACCGTCTGAATGAGGGCAAGTGCGACCCGACCAATTCGAGCGTATTCATCAACCTCGTCGGGAATTTGGAGCGCGCGGCCGACCATATCACCTACATTGCCCACTCCGTCGAAGAGGGCGGCAGGGAGGCATACCTCGCAAAGGTGTGAGAGATCTCTCTGCGGAAGCCGAGAAAAAATTTTTCCCGAAAAATCAAAAAATCTGTGAAAATTTGCTTGACAGGGCAAAAATGCCTGTGTTAAGATGGGGACGACAGGAGAAGAAAAAATGTTTTTCGCAGCCGTAAACAACATGATGCGCATGTGCAGGACCCGGGTAGAGATGTACGGGCTTGTTGCCGCGCGTTAAAAATCGGTAATGAGTCAACTTCCTGCCCGTGCAAGACAAGCGCGGGCAGTTTTTTATTACAGGGAGAACGATATGAATTTCAATTTTAATACCTTCATGATGCAGATGCGTACCCGCGGGCTGTTCCCGACGGGCGGTTTGCCGTGACTGCATTCTGCCCCCGAAGCGCCCGCGGAACCTCGTCCGCGGGTTTTTTCTTTTCAAAAAATAAGGAGTGAAGCATGATAGAACTTAAACATATTACAAAGGAATATTCCTCCAAAGAGGGGACGACGCTCGCCCTCGACGACGTGTCGCTCACCGTAAGAGATGGCGAGATCTTCGGCATCATCGGGCTGTCGGGCGCGGGGAAGAGCACGCTCGTCCGCTGTATCAATCTTCTCGAGCGGCCCACGCACGGGCAAGTGTTCATCGACGGCGAGGAACTCACCGCCATCGGGAGGAAACGCCTCTTACTTCTCCGCCGCAATATCGGCATGATCTTCCAGAGCTTCAACCTGCTCGAACAGCGCACGGCGGAGGGCAACATCCGCTTTCCGCTCGAGATCGCGGGGGTGAAGCGGCGGGCCGCCGAGGCGAGGGCGAGGGAACTTTTGGAGCTCGTGGGGCTCTCGGAGAAGGCAAGAAGCTACCCTTCCCAGCTCTCGGGCGGGCAGAAACAGCGGGTCGCCATCGCGCGGGCGCTTGCGACGAGGCCCAAATACCTTCTCTGCGACGAGGCGACGAGCGCACTCGACCCCGCGACGACGGATTCCAT
>CANQUY010000081.1 GCA_947627125.1 uncultured Clostridia bacterium | reverse complement strand
CATGCCGCAGACGCGGTTCGTCACGCAGAAGGCGCTCGAACTCGGGCTCAAACTCATCATCGTCGTCAACAAGATCGACCGTCCGGACGCCCGCCTCGGCGAGGTCGAGGATGAGGTTCTGGAACTTTTGATGGATCTCAACGCTTCGGATGAACAGCTCGACAGCCCGATCGTCTACTGTTCGGGCAGAACGGGCACTTCGACTTTGGATCCGACCGAACAGGGCAAGGATCTGACGCCCCTGTTCGACATGATCCTGTCCCATTTCCCGCCCCTCGAAATGGACGATGAGGGTCCCTTGCAGCTCTTGGTTTCGTCCATCGACTATAACGATTACGTCGGCAGGATCGGTATCGGCAGGATCGAGCGGGGCGTTGCGCGGCAGGCCGCCGACGTCACCGTCTGCAACTACAACCATAAAGATGTCAATCTTCGCGGCAAACTCGTCAATCTCTATGAGATCGAGGGCCTCGAGCGCGTGCCCTGCGATGCGGCGAGAGCGGGCGACATTGTCTGCTTTTCGGGCCTCGAAAAGATCAATATCGGCGATACCGTCTGCGCGGCCGACTGCGTGGAGCCCGTTTCCTTCGTCAAGATCTCCGAGCCGACCGTGGAGATGATCTTCTCCGTCAACGATTCGCCGTTCGCGGGGAAGGAGGGGAAATTCGTCACGACGAGGCACCTCAGGGAGAGGCTCTACAGGGAACTGCTGCGCGACGTGTCCCTCAAGGTGGAGGATACCGATTCTGCAGACGCTTTCCGTGTCAGCGGGAGAGGGGAAATGCACCTCAGCATTCTCATTGAAACCATGCGCCGCGAGGGTTACGAATTTCAAGTCAGCTCCCCCAAAGTTCTCTATAAAGTGATCGACGGAGAAAAATATGAACCTGTGGAGCGGCTCATCGTGGACGTTCCCGAGGATATGACGGGGCCTGTGTTCCAGAGCATGGGCACGCGGAAGGGGGAACTCGTGCACATGAGCGCGATGGGTTCGAGGATGCGGCTTGAGTTTTTGGTCCCCGCGCGCGGCCTTTTCGGCTACAAGAGCGAATTTTTGACGGATACCAAGGGCGAGGGCGTCATGAGCTCCGTATTCTTTGAGTACCAACCCTATAAGGGAGAGATCGACCGCAGAACTTCAGGCTCTCTCGTCGCTTTTGAAACGGGCGAGGCGGTGACTTACGGGCTCTTCAATGCACAGGGAAGGGGGTCTCTCTTCATCGGCCCCGGGACGCAGGTTTACGAGGGCATGGTCGTCGGCTATTCCCCCAAGGATGAGGACATCAATGTGAATGTCTGCAAGACGAAGCACTTGACGAATACGCGATCCTCGAGTTCGGATGAGGCTCTTCGCCTCATTACGCCGAAAAAACTTTCTCTCGAGGAAGCTCTCGAGTTCATTGCCGACGATGAACTTCTCGAGATCACGCCGACGAGCGTCCGCATCCGAAAGCGCATTTTGGACAGCGAACTCCGTGCGAAGGCGCGTGCAAAGGCAAAAATGGGCGATTAACATAGTACTATGTCAGACATAATACCTTGAAAAAAGCTAAAAAGGCGGACTTCGGCCCGTCTTTTTTCATGGTTGTCATGCCGTGCGGCCTTTTCTCATATATTTTAGTATGCGTGAAGAAATCAAAGAGAGCATTCTTACGATCGAACAGCAGAAAAAGATCACGATGAGCGGCGTATCGAGCGTGGACGCCTTTTCGGAGAATTCCATCCTACTCACAGTGAACGGAAAGAGGGTAAAGATCGAAGGGAACAAGCTCAAAGTTCTCTCGTTCTCCGAGGGAAGCGGAAATTTTGCGGCGAGCGGCGAGGTAACGTCCGTAAAATACGGGGCGCAGGGGAAAGTACTTTCCCGTCTTTTCAAATGACGGACCAGCTTCGCATCTTTCTCCTCTGCATTCTGATCGGCGCCGTCTGCGGCGTCCTTTATGACGTGTTCTTCTTTATCAGGGAGAGTTATCGGAAGCAGTGGCTCAGGATCTTCTGCGACGTTCTCTTCTGCCTCGCCTTTGCCTTTGTCTATGTCCTGTTTTCGATCAGCTTCGGGTTTCCGCCGCTGAGATTTTATTTTGTCTTGGGTTTGACTGTGGGGTTGTTTCTATATTTGAAAAGTTTCCACAAAATTGTTGCTTTTTTCTCCGAAAAGTTATATAATGGAATAAATCGCAGACACAAAGGGAAAACAAGGCATGGAAGAAGAGGTAAAAGAGCAAAAACAGGCTAAAAACCGCCGCATTGCCGTGGGAGCTACGGTCGGCGGCGTCCTTGTCATTTTCTTTTTATTGGTCGTGCTCATCATTCAATTCGTCCAGATGGGGGTATTGAATTCGGAGAGCAGGAAACTCAGCGAGAGCATTGAGGAATATCATCAAAAGATAGAGAATGAAGAAGACATCCTCGATGAATATCTCACGGGGGATGCGCTCTATTGGCGCGCTGTCATGCAGGGTTGGAAAAAATCATGACGTATGCGATCATTGATATCGGTTCCAATTCCGTCCGCCTCATGCTTTGGGCGGGCGGAAAAACTTTATATAAAAAGGTAAAGACGACGCGGCTCGGGGAGGGGCTCGACGGCTGCGGCCGCCTTTCTTCCGCTGCGATCGGGCGGACCGTGCAGGCTGTCTGTGCGTTTGCGGAAGAGGGAAGAGCGGCGGGGGCGGAAGTTCTCGCGTTTGCGACTGCGGCGGTCCGTTCTGCCGAAAACGGCCTTGCTTTTTGTGCGCAGGTGAAGGAGAGCTGTGCACTCGACGTAGACGTTGTTTCGGGAAAGGAGGAGGCCCGCCTTGCCGTGCTCGGCGCATTGGGAACGGAGGACGGCGGGATCATCGACATCGGGGGCGCAAGTACGGAAATTTGCCTCGAAAGGGGCGGAAAAGAGATATTTTCCCGCAGTTTGAACGTCGGCGCGGTCCGACTTCACGATTCCTGCGGCGAGGATATCGCCAAACTTTCCCTAAGGATCGAGAGCGAGATCGCCCCGCTTCCCGATCATACTTATGGAAAAATTTATGCCGTCGGCGGCACGGCCTCTACGCTTGCAAGCCTCAAACACGGGCTTACGGAGTACAACTCTGAAGTCTTGCAGAACACATCTCTCACCCTGCCGTGGGTGAAAGAGGAAACGAGGAGGCTGTTTTCTCTCTCCGTGGCGGAGAGAAAGGGGCTGAAGGGCATGGATCCCGCCCGTGCGGATATTCTGCCGGGGGCATCCCTTCTTCTTCAGAAGATCATGGAGAAAATGGATCTTCGTGAGGTAAATTTTTCAGATCGGGACAATTTGGAGGGCTATGCTGCCCTCAGAGGATTGCAATGAGCGGAAAAGCGAAGAGAAATATATATTATATATTGAGCGTTGTCCTGTGGGTCGGCGCGATCGCGGGAGTTGTGCTTCTCTATCTGTTTACGGCTCCCTTTCCCGCAGGCATTGCGGAGTATTGGGTCATTGCCGTCGTCCTCGTCGTGGCGCTCTGGATCCCCGCCGTAGTCCATGAGATCGGTCATCTTCTCTTCGGCTGGCTCGTCGGCATGAAGTTTGTCGGGGTCACATTTTGCTACTTGAGGATCTCGCGCGGCAAGGTCAGATTCGTCAACCCGAATTATGCGGGAGAAACGGAGATGACCCCGAAGAGCGGAAAACGGATACGGTCGAGGACATTTGTTTTTACCTTGGGCGGAGCCCTCTTCTGCCTCATCCTCGGCGGAATTTTTCTGGCGCTGTATCTTGCTCTGCCCTATCATGCGGGCTGGCTGTTCGGCGGAATGATGGGGATCCTGCTCCTCCTTGAAGGGCTTCTCGCGCTCTACCCTGTGGAACTCCCCGCGGGAAAGACGGACGGCGAGGTCCTCTTGGGGCTCCTCCGCCATGCGCCCGAGGAAGAGATCATGCTCCGCGTGCTCACGGCGCAGGGGATATTGTATCGCGGAGGCTATTCGGAGATCGAAAGAGATCTGCTCTTTTCCGTCCCCGTTGTCAGGGAGGATCTTCCCGCCTATCACGCCCTGTTGCTGCTTCAGATCAATTATCTGAAGGAGATGGGGGAGAAGGCAGAAGCGGAGAGGAAACTTGAACAGCTGAGGTCTTTGCGGGAATATCTGACGGACGAAGAGCGGGAAACGCTCGACGCGTTCGTGATATAAAAAAACCGCCCGACGGGGGCGGATAGGGGGGCTGATTTTTTTACGCGATGAATGTGCGTCAATACGTCGGCGCGAAACAAATTCCAAGGTGTGAAAAAATCATTCGGCGAGACCAAGCAGATAGTCGCTCGTTACATTGAAATAACGAGCCAGCTTGGCGATATTGGATGCCGTGGGATCGCTCTTGTTCCGTTCCCAATAGCAAACGATGCCAAGGCTGACGCTCAAATCTCTTGCGACTGTGGCCTGCGAGAGGCCGCGTTCCTTTCTGAGCTCTAAAAGCCTTTCCGAGAATATTTTCATAGTTATATTATATCAAACTAAAATGTGAATTGCAACATATTTTGTAAAAAAATTTTCATTTTTTTCAGATTTTTCTTAATAATTTTTCATTTTTTTCAATTATTTTGAAAAAAATGAAAAATTTGAAAATAAAAGGTAACAAAATGTTCAGAATTTTATTTGTTTGTCACGGAAATATTTGCAGATCTCCCATGGCGGAGAGCGTCATGGCGCACTTGCTTTTGAAAACGGGCAACGGCGGCAGGGTCGAAGTCGGCTCCGCCGCGGCGCATACGGACGAGATCGGCTCGCCCCCGCATCGGGACACAAGGGAGATCTTGGAGAGGAAAGGGGTCCCGCTCGTTCCGCACCGCGCGAGGCTGATGACGTCGGAGGACGGAGAAAAGTATGATCTTCTCATCGGTATGGATAAATGGAACGTCTTAGACATGAAGCAGATCGTTGGGGAAAAGAATGCGGGGAAGGTCCATCTCTTTCTTGAATTTTCATCCCGTCCGCGGCCGATCGCCGATCCGTGGTACACGGGGAATTTCGACGAAACCTATCGCGATATTTCAGAGGGCTGCGACGGCCTCTTTGCATTTTTGAGGGAACGGGGGATTGTGACCTGACTTTTTCATACACGCAGATTCCGTTTTGCCATTGATTTTCTGCCCGAAAAGTAGTATAAAGAATGTGACTATGCAATTCAGATTTCAACCGATCAATGTGGCTCTCAGGGACGCCTATTGCGTCAATGCGCTCGGGAAGGAGGCGGAGTATCTTCTTTCCCTCGATGAAAACAGGCTCCTCGCGGGCTTCTATGAAAATGCAGGCGTGAAACAGCGCTTCGTCCGCTATGGCGGGTGGGAGAGCGGGCTCATCGGAGGGCACACGATGGGGCATTTTCTCTCCGCACTCTCCGCCGCTTGCGTCAATGCGGGGCTCGCGGAGGAGAAGCGGTCAAGGCTGAAAGAAAAGCTCCTTCGCACCGTGAAAGGGCTTGCTTTCTGCCAAAAACAGACGGGAACGGGCTTTCTTTGGGGGGCTCCGCCCGCAAAGGCGGGCTATCCCGAGGCGCAGTTCGACAATGTGGAACGCGGAAAGACCAACATCAAGACGGAGGCGTGGGTTCCGTGGTATACCATGCATAAGATTTTGGCGGGGCTCATCGACGCATACAAGATCGGCGGTTGTGAGGAAGCGTTTGCCTGCGCCTCTTGGCTCGGCGACTGGGTGTATGCGCGCGTTTCACGTTGGGACAAGCGTCTTCAAGGCAGGGTCCTTTCGGTGGAATACGGCGGAATGAACGACTGCCTGTACGAACTCTATGCCTTGACGGGGAAAGAGGAGCATGCGCTTGCCGCTCATTGCTTCGACGAGGAGAGCCTCTTCGACGCCGTTTTGACGGAGGGGGAGAACGTCCTCGACGACCTTCACGCCAATACGACCATACCGAAGATGCTCGGCGCACTCAAGCGGTATACATTGTTGGACGGAAAGACGATCGGGGGCGAAAAGGTCGACGCGATTCGGTATCTGAACGTCGCAAGGGCATTTTTCCGCATTGTGACGGAGCGTCATACCTATGTGACGGGCGGAAATTCCGAATGGGAACGCTTCGGCAAAGATTATGTGCTCGAGAAAGAGCGCACCAACTGCAACTGTGAAACCTGCAATGTCTACAATATGCTCAAGATCGCGCGGCTCCTCTTCTGCGTCACGGGGGAAAAGGCGTACACTGACTATTACGACAACGCCTTTACAAATTCCATCCTGTCCTCGCAAAATCCAGAAACGGGCATGACGACCTATTTCCAGCCCATGGCGAGCGGCTATTTTAAGGTGTTTTCGACCCCTTACGACAATTTTTGGTGCTGTACAGGCAGCGGCATGGAGTCCTTCTCGAAATTGGGCGACAGTGCGCTCTATCTCGGAGCGGACGGTTCCCTTGCGATCGAACAGTATCTCTCCTTCGACGCTGAAACGGAGCAAGTTTCGCTCTCCCTCGAATGCAATTTTCCGATGGCGGAGCGGGGCATCATCCGTATCAAGAGAGCGGAAAAGCCCTTTCTTCTGCATCTTCGTGTGCCCGATTGGGCGAACGGAGAGCTTGCGGTCGGCAAAAACGGCGTGCGGCTTGCCGCGAGGGGGGAGAACGGACATGCCACGGTCCAAGCGGCGGAGGGGGATGTGTTCATCTTTGCGATCTCCGTCGCCGTCACGCTCAAGGGATTGCCCGACGGCGGCGCGCTTGCATTCCGCTACGGCGGGGCGGTGCTCTCGGCAGACCTCGGCACGGAGAACATGAGGGTAAAGACGACGGGCGTTCATGTGACGATTCCTTCAAAGCCGATGGGCAGCGATAGGGTGTATTTTGAGGACCTTGCCCGCGTTCTCGAATATCCCGAGCGGTTTCTGAAGCGAAAGGGGGAGATATTTGTCCTCGAGGGCGGGGATGTGCCCGTGACGTTCGGCCTTCACTATCGGCGGTACCGAGAGCGGTACGCCATCTATCTCCATCTTGAAGAGGGCAAGCCCGATCGGCCAATAAATTGAAAGAATTTGGTGGAAATTGGTTGAAAAAATCGTTTTCTCTCTTTACAAACGGTAGTTTTTATCGTATAATGAAAAAAAACGGGGTGACGGCATGAAAACGCATGAATCACAGGAGATGTATCTGGAAACAATTCTGCTTTTGCGGGCGAAGCGTTCCTCCGTCCGCTCGGTGGATATTGTCGAGGAGCGCGGCTATGCGAAGTCGAGCGTTTCCCGTGCTGTCAATCTTCTCGTAAAGGACGGCCTCATCGAGATCGATCCGAGCGGAGAGATCACGCTCACCCAAGCGGGGCAAAAGAAGGCCGAGGATGTCTACGAAAAGCACCGCGTCTTTACGGAGGTGTTCATGAACATGGGCGCGGACCGCGAACTTGCCGAGGAAAATGCCTGCCGCGTCGAACACGTCATCTCGGACGACCTCTTTGAGATCCTCAAAAAATATTTGGAAAAGAAATGACGTTGGAAGCCGAGGATTTGGATTTGGATCAAATGAAAACGGGCGGGAGAGATCCCGCCCAATTTTTCCGCCGTTTGAGCGGAAATTTGTCTATTTTGAGAGTTTTTCTACAAGTTCAAAGAAATTCGGGAATGTTTTTCTGCAACAGGTGGGGTCGTCGATCTCCACGCCGCCGATCTTGAGCCCCGCAAGCGCAAACGCCATCGCGATCCTGTGGTCGCCGAAGGTCTTGACCGTGCACGGGCGGACGGGGGCGGGTTCAATGAAGATATCTTCCTCATCTGCAAACGCGCGGACGCCGAGTGCGTTGAGATTTTCGAGAATGGCATTCACGCGGTCGCACTCCTGTGAGCGGATATGGGAAACGCCGCGCAAGATGGACGGCGATTCCGCAAACGCGGCGAGGACGGCAACCGTCATCGTCTGGTCGGAATAGTCCCGCATCACTTCATCGAATCCGTTATAGAGGGGAATGCGGCGTCCGTCTGCAAGGATCCCGTCCTCGGTATCCGTGACATGCACG
>CANQUY010000080.1 GCA_947627125.1 uncultured Clostridia bacterium | reverse complement strand
CCCCGTTCATCGCCCCCGTGCCGATGAATCCGCCGATGCCCGCTTTCAGCATTCTCGGGGCGAAGCTGTTCATCCGCGCGGACGTCGTCGGGCCGCAACTGCCGCATGCCTTTCCCGCGGGCGCAGGGCAGGGCCCCGCAAAGTAGATGAATGCGCCGTGCGGGTCGAAGGGAAGGGGCTTTCCTTCCTTCAAAAGTTCCATAAACCGCCTGTGGGCGCAGTCGCGGGCAGTGAAAACGACGCCCGAGAGTTCCACGCAGTCCCCTGCGCGGAGGGACAAAATTTGCTCCTTGGAGAGGGGAAGGGTCAGCTGTTTCATAGCATCTCCTTTTCACAGCGAATGCAGTGACACTGGATATTGACGGCGACGGGGAGCCCCGCAATGTGGGTGGGAGCGGCCTCAATGCTCACGCCGAGCGCGGTCGTTCTTCCGTGAAAGCCCTGCGGGCCGATGCCGAGGGCGTTGATCCTCCCGAGGGCTTCCCGTTCGAGTTCGGCAAGATCCGCACGTGGATTGGAACTGCCGACTTCCCGCGTCAGGGCCTTTTTCGCAAGGAAAGCGCAACTGTCGAAGCACCCGCCGACGCCGACGCCCACATACACGGGCGGGCAGGGACGGGACCCCGCCGCTTTCACCGTTTCCACAACGGCGTTTATGATGCCCTCCTTCCCCTCGGCAGGGGTCAGCATGAAGAGGCGGCTCATGTTCTCGCTCCCGAAGCCCTTGGGGAGAAATGTGAGGCCGATCCTTTCCCCCGAAACGATTTCCACATGGAGATGGGCGGGGGTGTTGTCGCCCGTGTTCTCGCGGGTGAGAGGATCGCAGATGCTCTTGCGGAAACAGCCGTCGCGGTATGCCCGCCGCACGCCGTCGTTTACGGCCTCTCCAAGGGGCATGCCGATCAGGTGAACGTCCTGCCCGAGTTCGAGAAGGACGACGGCCATGCCCGTATCCTGGCAGATGGGCATGCGCTCCCGTTTGGCGATCTCTGCGTTTTGCAGAATGGTATCGAGGGCAAATTTCGCCGCGCCCGTTTCCTCGTCCGCGGCGCATTTGAGTGCAGTATGGCAGCTCTCGGTGAGGTTGAGCCCCGCCCTCTTCGCCATGCGGTAGACAGCCTCTGAAATTTCCTGCGTGTCGATGGTTCTCATGCCCCTATTATAGAAAGATTTTTTCAAAAATGCAAGATATTGCATGGACTTTTCGGCAAAATCCTGCTATACTTGAGGCATGGAAGAGGAAAATATCATTCGCCCCATGCCGCAGCGGGAGGGCGGCGTTGCCTATTCGCTCGCCGCTCTGCTTGCACTCTTGATCTCGCTCGTGCTTTCCATCATCGTGGGGATTGCAAACGGAGGACAGACGCCGACGGCCGATTGGTATCTGTATTTGGGATATCTGTTGCCGCAGGTCGCGATCGCGGCGACGTGCGTGGTTTACTTGCGCAGAACCAAACAGCCCGTGAAGGAATTTTACTGCCCCGCAAAGTGGTATTATTTCCCGATTGCCCTGCTGTTGCAGTTCGGATTGTTATTTTCTTTGAACTTTTTAAACAATTATTTTATAGACTTTTTGAAATATTTCGGCTACGAAGAGATGATGGAGAGCACGATCCCGACGCTCACGGGCTGGAATTTGCTCCCCGCCATTCTCGTTATCGCGCTATTACCTGCGATTTTTGAGGAATCGCTCTTCCGTGGGGTCATCTTCGGCAGTATGGAGAAGAGCGGCTGGGGAACTTTTAAGGCCGTGCTTCTCTCGGGCGCATTGTTCAGCTTATTTCATGGAAATCCCGAACAGACGATCTATCAATTTCTCTGCGGCGCGGCGTTTGCGCTTCTTGCGCAGCGGTCGGGGAGCATTTTGCCGGGGATCCTGGCGCACTTTCTGAATAACGCCGTCATTCTTTCGCTCGGCTCCTTCGGCGTCGATATGGAGGTCCCCCTCGGCGGTTCGATCGCGCTCTACGTCCTCTCGGGCGTCTGCCTTGTGGGGAGCCTGCTCTTCCTCATCCTCGAAAAAAAGAACGTCAAGGGAAAGCTGAACGGGGGAAAAATGTTTTTTTTGACGGCCTCCGTCGGCATCGCGATCTGTGCGATCGAGTGGGCCGTCGTGCTCATCGGAGGGTTCACGGCATGATGAAGGTCAACGTCGTCTGCGTCGGAAAACTCAAGGAAAGTTTCTGGCGGGAGGCCTGCGCCGAGTACGAAAAGCGGCTCAGCAGGTTCTGTAAATTGGAAATCAAGGAGCTCCCCGAGCGTGCCTCGCTCAAGGAAGAGGGGGCCGAAATTTTGAAAAAATTGCAGGGTTATGTGCTCGTTTTGGCGGTTGAGGGGAGAGAAATGAGCTCGGAGGAGTTCGCTTTTTTCCTCAAAAAGTTGCAGGACGAGGGGAAAGAGCTGACCCTTGTCATCGGCTCCTCGTGCGGGATCGACGACGAGGTGAAGCGCATCTCCGACGGCAAAATTTCCTTCTCGAGGATGACGTTCCCGCATCAGATGTTCCGCGTCGTCCTTCTCGAACAGATCTACCGAGCCTTTATGATCAACGCGGGCGCGGAATACCACAAGTAGCATACAATGATGCGTGGGAATTTTTGAAGAAGTCAGCGCATTTTTTGAGAGTTATCGCGGCGAAAAGTACATTTACGGCTATAGCGAAGAGGGCCGCCCGCTCTACGCCATCCGTGTGGGAAGAGGGGAGGCGGTGGGCATTTCGCAGTACAGCATCCACGCGCGGGAGTGGGTCACTGCTCTCTTGGGGCTCGAACATATCCGCCGCGGGGTTAGAAAGGGGAGCGTTTGGTTCCTGCCCTGCACCAATCCCGACGGCGTTTTGCTCGCAACGGAAGGTGTACAAACTGTTTCGGCCTCAACCCGTGATTTTCTCAAAAAATGCAACATATGTGACGTTTTTTCACTATGGAAAGCCAACGCAAAGGGGGTAGACCTCAACGTCAACTTCCCAGCAAGGTGGGGGAAGGGGGCGGAAAACCGCTTCACCGCGGGTCCCGAGAGCTATGTGGGGGAGTTTCCCCTCTGCGCCAAGGAGAGCAAGGCCCTGCACGATTTTACGTTGAAGGTTCAGCCGCGGTTCACGGTGAGTTGGCATACCAAGGGCGAGGAGATCTATTGGAGCTTTCACCAGCCCCCGCTGCGGCGGGCAAGGGACAAAAAAATTGCACTTATGTTGCAAAAAACGACGGGATATCCCCTGAGGGATGCGCCGAATTCGGTGGGCGGGTACAAGGATTGGTGCATCGAAACGCTCAAAATTCCCGCTTTTACGGTGGAGGTGGGCAGAAGCGGCCTCTCTCATCCGCTCGGGCGGGATTCGCTCGGGGAGATAATTCAAAAAAATATCGACGCTGTGGCGCGTCTGACGGAAGTGATTTAAGTGGAAGAAAAGTTCATGCGCGAGGCCCTTCGCCTTGCAAAAAAAGCGGATTCGCTCGGGGAAGTCCCCATCGGCGCGGTCGTCGTCTTGGACGGGAAAGTTATCGGACGGGGGTACAACCTTCGCACCAAACTGCAGATGGCCACGGCCCACGCCGAGATGCGCGCCATCGACAGGGCGTGTAAAAAGCTCGGCTCGTGGCGGCTGGAGGGGGCGGAGATCTATGTCACGCTTGAGCCTTGCCCCATGTGCATGGGGGCGATTTTGAACAGCCGGATCGAGCGGGTGTACTTCGGCGCCTACGAGCAGAAGGGGAGGAGTTTGACGTCCGAACTTGCCGCGGCGAACCTTCTCAACCACACGGTCGAGGTCACGGGCGGCATTTTGGAATCCGAATGCTCCGCCGTCCTCACCAACTTTTTCACCCAAATGCGCCTCAGAGAAAAGCAAAAGAAGGAGTGACGGATGAGGGGAGAATAAGATGATGGTTCGACTACGCTCACCATGACGTAATCAGAATGCCGTCGTTCTCAATCTCGCCTTACTACAATTTTTAATTTGATAAAACCGTCACATATGTGACGGTTTTTTGCTTACCAATCGCTTTTAAGGCCAATTAAATAATCAGAGGAAACATTAAAATATTGAGCAAGTTTGAAGAGTGCCTCAGCCGTGGGGCTCTGCTTGCCCGTTTCCCAATAGCTGATTGAAGCATTGCTCAGATTCAAAACCTTGGCAAGCTCGTTTTGCCCGATATTCTTTTCTGCACGGAGCGTCCGCAGCCTCTCTCCGAATATTTTTCGGTCAAATTCTTCCATAAAAATAATCTAACAAAAATTAGCATAAAACACTTGACTTCTAATTATAATTAGATTACAATATAAGAAAAATACAAAGGAGAACAGAAATGGATTTTTTGGAATTTTTAAAAAACAATCCGGGCACTTATTCATATAATATCTTTGTGCAATTTCTTTGTTATATTTAATATCATATGTCGTATATTGGATTTTCTTTTTCATCGTAGGGGTAGAAGGAGAAAATTATGACCGAATATCGTTGAAATGGCGTGTTCTAATCAGTATCATATTTTGTGTTTTGTTTGTCGCAGGGTATGAAATTGTAATAATGTACTCTTCCGGGATTTTTGGCTAATAAAGAATCAAGGAAAATCCGTAAGTCTAACGGGATGCTTCGCTGCGCAAAGTAGCGTAGTCGAAGGGCCACCGCATTTATCATAAGGTGATGGTTCGACGGAGCTCACCATCACGTGATTTGGAATGTTTCGTTGGTGAATGTACTCCCGTGCGTTCTATGGGATGCTACGCTGCGCTCAGCATGAGCAGGCGGGGCAGCATGAGCGAAGCAATAAGAAAAACCGTCACATATGTGACGGTTTTTGACTTCGTTCAAGGGGATTCTTCGGCTACGCCTCAGAATGAGCGGAGGCCGCAGACTCCGTTTAGGGGATTCTTCGGCTACGCCTCAGAATGAGCGGGGGCCGCGGACTCCGTTGAGGAGATTACTTTACGATCAAGCTCTTGCCGGTCATCTCGGGAGGAATGGGGAGGCCCATGACTTCGAGAAGGGTCGGGGCGAGGTCGGCAAGTACGCCGTCCTTTCTCAGCGTCACGCCCTTCAGCTCCTCCGAGATCAGCACGACGGGCACGGGGTTGGTCGTGTGTGCCGTGAAGGGGGAACCGTCCGTGTCGAGCATCTTATCCGCATTGCCGTGGTCGGCCGTGAGAAGGACGGCTCCGCCCATCGACAAAATTTTATCGACGACCTTTTTGACGCATTCATCCACCGTGTGCACAGCCTTGACCGCCGCGGGAATGACGCCCGTGTGGCCGACCATGTCGCAGTTGGCAAAATTCAAGATCATCGCGTCGTATTCGCCCGTTCCGAGCTCGGAGATTGCCTTTTCGGTGACCTCGGGAGCGGACATCTCGGGCTGAAGATCGTACGTCGCGACCTTGGGGGAATTGATGAGGACGCGGACCTCATTTTCGTTGGGGGTTTCGACGCCGCCGTTGAAGAAAAATGTCACATGCGCGTACTTCTCCGTTTCGGCAATCCGAAGCTGTTTCTTGCCCATCTTGGCGAGGTATTCCCCCAAAGTATTGGTGAGTTTTTCCTTGGGGAACGCGATCTCCACACCCTCAAATTCTGCATCATATACGGTGAAACAGACATACACGGGGTGCAAAAATCCTGTCTTTCTCTCGAACGCCGTGCCCTTGGGAACGACGAATTCTTTCTGCGAAAAGGCCCGCGTGATCTCCCTCGCGCGGTCGGGACGGAAGTTAAAGAAGATGACGGAATCCCCCTCTTCCACAAGGGCAACGGGCTTGCCGTTTTCGCAGATGTTGGTGGGGAGAACGAACTCATCCGTCACGCCGTTTGCGTAACTTTCTTCCAGCGCCTTGACGGGGTCCTCCGCATGGATCCCCGTGCCGAGCGTGAGCATATCGTACGATTTTTCCTCGCGGTCCCAGTTGTTGTCGCGGTCCATCGAGTAGTATCTTCCCGACAGAGAGGCGAGCTTGCCATAGCCCAAATTTTGCATATATGTGAGCAATTCTTTGACAAATTCTACGCCTGAAGTGGGGGAAACGTCACGCCCGTCCAAAAAGGCATGGACGTAGGTTTCGGGCACGCCGCGCTTTTTGGCCATTTCCAAAAGGGCGAAGAGATGGGTGATGTGGGAATGCACGCCGCCGTCGCTCAAAAGCCCCCATAAGTGCAATTTTTTGCCGTTTTTCTTGGCGCTGTCCATGGCCTTGACGAGGGCGGGATTTTCAAAAAAATCGCCGTCCTGAATGGACTTTGTGATCTTGGTGAGGTCCTGATAGACGATCCGCCCGGCACCCATGTTGAGGTGGCCGACCTCGGAGTTGCCCATCTGCCCGTCGGGGAGCCCCACGGAGAGCCCGCTCGCACCCAGCGTTGCGGAGGGATAGTTGTTGCGGTAGAAGTTGACGTTTTTGCTGCCGTCCATATAGATGGCGTTGCCGTTATGGTCGGGATTGAGCCCGTAGCCGTCCATGATGATGATCGCATAAGGTTTTTTCATGATTTTTGTACCTCTCGTTGTTTCGGAAACATTATACGCCGTTTTCCCAAAATTTGCAAGAGAATTGAGAGATATTCTTGAAAGAGAGCTCCCCCGATAGCTCCGTTGAATGGGCGGGAACGGCGGCGTCATGCATCCTGCCCCTGAGCGAAGCCGAAGGGGAAGAATCCCATAAAACGCACGGAAGCCCATGGCGGCGTCATGCTGAGAAAGGGAGTGCAACGCAGTCAATGGAAGTAGTACCGAAGCATCTCGCCGCATGCATTACGGATTTTCGCCGCGAGATTCTTCGGGTTAAGTCCCGTCCTCTCATTCTGTTCCGTTTCTCAGAATGACGCGGCGGGGCATGGACTTCGTTTGAGGGGATTCTTTGGTCGGCTGCGCCTCCCTCAGAATGAGCGAGAGCACATTCTTTGACAATTTTCAATCAAATACCAAAAAAATCTTGCAAATTTTACAACGCTGTGGTACAATAAAACTGCGTCACAATTTCATAATGGTAGTATGCAGGTACAGCGGCATCGATGTATCCTTTTTTCCGCATACTGCCGGGAAATTGTGACGCAGACAATACGGGATACTCTATGCGGGCGTCCGATATTGTCGGGCGTCCTTATTTTTTGCCCTTCATGCCTCCTCCTTGGGTAGGGGGCGGGGACATACAAATGCCCGCAAATAAGAAAAAAGGAGAAAGTAACAAATGAAGCACAAATTTTTGACGATCCTGTTGGCTCTCGTCACGGTTCTTTGCCTCTGCTTCGGCCTTGCGACCTGCGGCGGTCTTGGCGGCAATGGTGGCATCGGCGGAACGGGTAACAATGGCGAAAATGAAAATGAGGGATCGGGAAACGGAGAGGACGGTCATGTGCATTCAGCGAACTATTTTGAGGTAAACGACAATGAGCATTGGAAGAGCTGCACCGTCTGCGGCAAAAAGTTTTCCGCAGGAAACCATGCCTTCAATGCCGACAATGTCTGCGAAGATTGCGGTTATACTCCCATATACACTCAAGGACTGAATTACACCCTCGATGAAGAGACCAGCACATATAGCGCGACGGGCGTCGGAGAGGCAAAGGGCAAGACGGAAATCATTATTCCCGCCTATTACAACGGGAAAGCTGTGACCTCGATTGGAGAGCGAGTGTTCTATGGTTGCCGCTCGCTTGAAAGCATTACAATTCCCAACAATGTGACCTCGATTGGAGATGATGCGTTCTGGGCTTGCAGTGGGCTCGAGAAAGTTATCATTACCGATCTCTCAGCTTGGTGCAAAATTGATTTTACATATAGGGAGGCAAACCCGCTTTATTATGCACATCATCTGTATTTGGGCGAATCCGAAATTATAAATCTCATTATACCTAGCGATGCTGCGGAAATCAAGAGCTATGCATTTTACGGTGGAGCGTTTACAAGTGTTAAGGTTTCATACGGAGTAACCTCGATTGGGCGTCAGGCGTTCATGTATTGCAGTTCGTTGACGAGCATTACGATTCCCGACAGTGTGACCTCGATTGGGGGTTCTGCTTTTTCAGAAACAGCATTTTATAACAATCAAAGCAATTGGGGCTCAGACGGGGTGCTTTATATCGGCAATCATTTAATCGAAGCGAATAATACGATTTTCGGCAGCTATTTTGTCCGAGCCAATACAAAGACAATAGCTGATGGTGCGTTTGTTTAACCTCGTTAGAACACCTTTGAAGCAATAGTACCACGGTTTTTCTCCTTAAATTTCGATATAGA